>CP031740.1:6535000-6698371 GCA_022701275.1 Microcoleus vaginatus PCC 9802 | reverse complement strand
CTCCATCGATCTAGGCAAGCGCTCTCTCGAAGGCTCTCGACCAGGTGCGAGTTTGTACTTGCAAGCCGCGTTGAATATCATCGGCCATCAAGGCTATGAGTTTTTGATAGATGCAGGCATCCATAAAACGCAGCACTTCGCCAATTTAATTCGGGAAAATCCAGCATTTGAATTGCTGCTAGAACCAGAAATTAATATTCTTTTATACCGCTACATTCCAGAAACCTTCAGGGAAAAAGCAGCCAAAAAACAACTAGCCGAAGCAGACAACCACTTCATCAATCAATTTAACGAGCGCCTTCAGGAGGCCCAGCGGCGAGCCGGTCACACATTCGTATCGCGAACAACCGTGCAAAACACCTGTTATGGCAAAACCATTCCCATTGTTGCTTTTCGAGTCGTCCTTGCCAACCCCCTCACCACTGAAGCAGATATCAACGTTGTTTTAAACGACCAGCTAAAAATAGCAGCAAAGCTTTCCTTAACTATCACAAACAGCGACCACTGCGACGAGGTAAATTATGATGTCTACTAATCGTTCAGAACGACTGAAAAACCTCTCGCCCGAGAAGCGAGCGCTCCTCCTCAAAGCATTGGGCAAAGAGGCAGTACAGGCTGAGCAATCTAAGCGCATTCCCAGGCGATCGCAGCAAAATTCTGCTCCCCTTTCTTTTGCCCAGCAACGGCTGTGGTTTCTCGATCGATTGTCTCCCGAAAACCCTGCCTACAACCTTCCTGCTGCTGTGCGTTTGCAAGGGCAATTGAATTTGTCGGCACTGCAACAAACACTCAATGAAATTGTCCGGCGTCACGAAGTTTTACGGACTGCTTTTGCAGAAGTGGACGGGGAACCTGTTCAACTGATTTCTCCTTCCTTGGATTTCGCTTTGTCGGTGGTAAACTTGCAACATTTACCAGAAACTGAGCAGCAAGCTGAAATTGAGCAGCGTACTCTGGAAGAAGCCCAACGCCCCTTTAACTTAACGCGAGATCCCTTACTGCGGGCCACTCTGCTGCAACTGGGTTCGGCAGAATATGTGTTGCTGCTGACGATACACCACATTATTTCTGATGGTTGGTCTATGGGGGTATTGGTGCGAGAAGTAGCCGCACTTTATGAAGCTTTTTCCACTGACAAACCCTCTGGGCTGCCTGAACTTTCCGTACAGTATGCCGACTTCGCCAGTTGGCAGCGGCAGCATTTCCAGGGAGAGAAATTAGAAAAACAGCTCGCTTATTGGAAACAGCAATTGGGAGGCGGTTTAGCTGTGCTGTCAACAGATAGGCAGCGCTCTCCCGTGCAAACTTTCCGAGGGTCGCAGCAATCTTTTGTAATTTCTGCTTCTTTAACTGAAAGGCTGAAAACGCTCGCCCAGCAACAAGATGTCACCCTATTTATGACGTTGTTGGCAGCATTTCAATCCTTGCTCTCCTGCCAAATAAATCAGGATAACCTCGCTATTGGCTCTCCCATTGCCAATCGCAACCGCATTGAATTAGAGGAACTGATTGGATTTTTTGTCAATACTTTAGTGCTGCGAATTGACACCGCAGGTAATCCAACTTTCCGCGAACTACTCGGTCGAACACGCGAGGTAGCTTTAGCAGCTTACGCTCACCCGGATGTCCCTTTTGAAAAGCTCGTGGAGGAATTGCAGCCGGAGCGAAATCTCAGCTATAACCCGCTGTTTCAAGTGTGGTTTGTACTCCAGAATGCGCCCATGCCACCCCTGGAGTTAGCTGGTTTGACCTTGAGCATTCTGGAATTCGATGTCGGTATGTCGAGACACGACTTAAGCCTCACTCTCTGGGAGATTTCAGAAGGAATTCAAGGCTTATTTGAGTACAAAACAGACTTATTTGAGGCTGCGACCATTGCCCGAATAGTGAGAGGTTTTCAAATCCTGCTCAACCAGGTAGTCATCCAGCCAGATATCAGGATTGATGACTTGGCAGAAATTCTTGCCGAAGCAGAAAGGCAGCACCAAATCGAGCAGGAAAAACAAATTCATCTTTCGGGAATTCAAAAATTAAAAATGGCTAAACGCAAAGTTATGAAAAGTTTAAAATGATGGCTCAATCTCTCAGGTTTTTTCGGGAAAAATCGCAAGAATTTCACCAAAGCAAAAGTTATGACAAATACAGAAACAAAGAATCTCAATTCCCAAAAGTTAGGCTCAGTTAGGCGCAAAGCCGTCACCCTGTCCTCAGAGGAATTAGTCAAAACCGCCTACCTCCAGCCCGAAAACCTTCTACCTCTTGTTCTTCAGCCAACAGTAGAAAAATTAAATCTCGCGGGTTGGGCACAGAACAATCGCTCATCAATTGAAACGCAGTTATGGAAGCACGGAGGAATACTTTTTCGAGGCTTTGAAGTCGGCGGGGTGAAGGGTTTCGAGCAGTTTATTCAAACTATTGCTGGCGACTTGTTGGAATATTCTTTTCGCTCAACTCCGCGCAGTCAGGTGAGCGGAAATATCTACACTTCCACCGAGTATCCTGCCGAGCAATTCATCCCCCTGCACAATGAAATGGCTTATTCTCGAAATTGGCCGCTGAAAATCGCTTTTTTCTGCGTCAAGAAAGCCGAACAGGGAGGAGAAACTCCGATTGCTAACAGCCGCAAAGTGTTTGAAAGCCTGGATTCAAAGATTAGAGAAAAGTTTGCCCAAAAAAAGGTTATGTATGTGCGAAATTACGGCGGAGGCGTAGATTTACCCTGGCAAAATGTCTTCAATACTGATAGCAAAATAGAGGTAGAAGAGTATTGCAAAAAAGCGGGAATTGAGTTAGAATGGAAAAGTGGCGATCGCTTGAGAACTCGGCAAATATGTCAAGCGGTCGCCCAGCACCCAAAAACTCAGGAAATGGTGTGGTTTAATCAAGCTCACCTCTTCCACATTTCCAATCTCGAACCCGCCGTTCGCAAAGAGCTTTTAACTTCTTTTAAACAGGAAGATTTACCCCGCAATGCTTATTACGGCGATGGCTCGCCCCTTGAAGATTTTATATTAGACGAAATTCGTCGCTGCTACCAGCAAGAAACGATTGTTTTCCCTTGGGAAGAAGGAGATGTCTTGCTGTTAGATAATATGCTAGCCGCGCACGGACGCACGCCATTTTCGGGTTCGCGTCGGGTTGTTGTCGGTATGGCAGAAGCGTTTAGCTGTCAAAATATTTAGGCTTATTAAAGGATCTTTAGAAATGCAAAACGAAACAATCGAAGGGTTTAGAATCTCTCCACAGCAACGGCATTTGTGGGGGTTACAGCAAAATAAAAGCCAACAGACTTATCGCGTTCGAGGTGCAATTTTAATTACCGGAAATCTCGACAAAGAGATGCTTAAAAGTGCGCTGCAAAATGTCGTGAATCGGCACGAAATCCTGCGTACCAGCTTTCACTGCTTTTCTGGGATGACACTACCCCTGCAAGCGATCGCCAGCACTGGTGAAGTTCCTATCTCGGAATACAATCTGAGCGGTTTGTCTCCCGAAGAACAAGAAGCTAAAATCGCAGCGCTTTTTCAGCAACTAAACCTGCTTCCTTTTGATTTTGAGCGCGGCCCACTTTGGCATCTATCTTTAGTCACTCTGGCGCAAAACAAGCACCTATTACTGGCGAACTTCTCTGCCTTAATTGCAGATAGTGCCACCCTGAAAAATTTTACCCGCGAACTCAGTCTTTCCTACTCAGCCTGCGCGTGCGGGGAAGAGTTCTCTGATGAGTCAATGCAATATGCGGATATTGCTGAGTGGCAAAATGAGTTACTCGAATCAGAAGAAACGGCAATCGGCCAAGAATACTGGCGAAAGCTGAACATTGAATCTTGGGATTTATTAACGCTTCCTTGGGAAAAGAAGAATTCCGAAACGGAATTTCAGCCACAAGTAGAAAGGGTGGAAATTCGGGGTGATTTGTTAAACAGCCTGGAAGCGATCGCCCCAAAGCACACAAGCGATATTTCTGCCTTCCTGCTGACTTGCTGGCAAATTCTGATTGGGCGGCTTACCAGAGAGCAAACCCCGATAATCGGCGTAGCGATTGACGGCAGAAAATATGAAGAATTAGAACACTCTCTGGGGCTGCTGGGCAAATACTTACCCCTACAGTGGCAAGTGCAAGACGAGTTAAATTTCTCACAAGCGAGGCAGCAAGTTGAGCTTAATCTCAACGAGATGTACAACTGGCAAGAATATTTTAACTGGGAACAAATCCTAGGAAACGAAAAAAGCAGCAGCTTTTGGCCCGTTTGCTTTGAGTTCCAAGCAGAGCCTAAGAACTATGGTAATTCAGGCGTTTCATTTTCCCTTGTTCGGCAAGATGCCTGCCTAGAGCCATTCAAACTTAAGCTCTCCTGCCTCCGCCTGTGCAATTCCATAAGCGCTGAATTTCACTACGATTCCGCTTTATTTGCTGCGGCCGATATAAAGCGCTTGTCAGAACACTTTCAGGCGCTTTTAGAAAGCGCAGTCAAAAATCCCGAAGTTGCTATCAGTCAGGTAGACATACTGAGCGATCGCGATCGGCTGCAACTTCTCATTGACTTTAACCAAACTCAAAAAGATTACCCGAAAAATAAATGCGTTCACCAGCTTTTTGAAGAACAAGCAGAACGCAACCCAGACAGCATTGCCGTCGTCTTTGAAAGTGAACAAATCACCTACCGAGAACTCAACGATCGCGCCAATCAACTCGCCCATCACCTGCAAAACTTGGGAGTTTTGCCCGAAACAATTGTTGGAATTTGCCTCGATCGCTCCTTAGAAACAATCGTAGGAATGCTGGGCGTACTCAAAGCCGGTGGCGCCTATTTACCGATCGATCCAACGACCCCAATAGAGCGCAAAGCACTAATGCTAGAAGACGCTCAGGTGAAGGTTTTGCTGGTACAACAGCGGCTCATCGAAAGCTTGCCGAAAACTCAGGCAAATATTGTTTGCATCGATACAGACATTCCCACTGTTTCTGAATCTTACACGCCTCGCGGCTCTTCTGACAATTTAGCTTACGTCATCTATACTTCCGGTTCCACTGGCACGCCCAAGGGAGTAGCGATCGAACACCGGCAACTGCTCAATTACCTGCACAGCATTCAGGAAAAATTAAACCTGCCATCAGGTGCCAGTTTCGCCACCGTTTCCACCTTCGCCGCCGACTTAGGAAACACAGTGATTTTCCCCGCCCTTTGTTTCGGCGGTTGCCTGCATATTATCTCCCAAGAACGCGCCACCGATCCAGAGGCACTGGGTGAATATTTCGGCCGCAATCCCATCGACTGCCTCAAAATAGTTCCCTCTCACCTAGCCGCCCTTTTAAATTCCTCTCAACCCAAGTCAATTTTGCCTGGTAAAAGGCTTATTTTAGGAGGTGAATCTGCCAACTGGAGCTTAATTAAAACACTTCGCAATCTTGCTCCCAGTTGCTCAGTATTCAATCACTACGGGCCAACAGAAACAACTGTAGGTGTCCTGACTTATCAAGTCGAATTTGATAAAATTGGGTGCGATTTTGACACAGTTCCACTCGGTCATCCGATTGCCAACACTCAGATTTATATCTTGGATTCTTACTTGCAGTTGGTACCGATAGGCGTACCTGGTGAACTGTACATCGGCGGTGATAATTTGGGACGCGGATATCTTAACCGCCCTGAATTAACCGCAGAAAAATTTATTCCCAATCCCTTTGACACGCAAGCAAAGACGCGACTGTACAAAACCGGCGACTTGGCTCGCTATTTGCCAGACGGAAACATCGAATTTATCGGGCGAATTGACGGCCAAGTAAAAATTCGCGGTTTCCGCATTGAATTGGGAGAAATTGAGGCGGTGCTGGGGCAACATCCAGATATCGCGCAGGCTGTAGTTGTGGCGCGGGAAGACGAAATGGCACAAAAGCGGCTCGTGGCTTATTTGGTTTCCGAGCAGAAACAAGCACCTACCCACAAGGAAATTCGCAATTTTTTAACGTCAAAATTGCCGGAGTACATGGTGCCTTCTGCTTTTGTGATACTCAAAAGTTTGCCTTTAACTTCTAACGGAAAAATAGACCGACGAGCGCTGCCCGCACCTGACGAAATGCGACCGGAGTTGACAGGAAACTTTGTCGCGCCTCGCACAAATATCGAGGAAGTTTTAGCCGCTATCTGGGCTGAAGTTCTCAAGCTTGAAAAAGTCGGCATTTACGACAACTTTTTTGAATTAGGAGGCCATTCCCTATTAGCCACTCAAGTAATTTCCCGAGTGCGCCAAGCATTTCAGGTCGAGTTGCCTTTGCACCGTTTATTTGAGTCGGCCACTGTCGCAGATTTTGCAGTAGCGATCGCGCAAAAGCAAGTCGAACAAACAGACAGTGAAATGCTAGCGAGGGTGTTAGCAGACCTCGATCAACTGTCAGAAGCACAAATTCAGGAAATTCTCGCCCAGCAAGGAGTCAGCAAATGAGTGATTTAATCGAACGCATCGCGGCTCTTTCTCCTGAAAAGCGCGAGTTGCTGTTGCAGCGACTAAACCATAAAAACGAAAACGTTTCGCTAGCAAAAATTCTGCCTCAAAGTCGAGAGTCTAACACTTTTCCTCTGTCGTTTGCTCAACAGCGGTTGTGGTTTTTTGAGCAACTAACTCCAGGCAACTTTACCTATCACATCCTCGCCGGCGTGCGTTTGACGGGAACACTCGACGCGAGATCCCTCGATCGCAGTCTCAACGAACTTGTCAAGCGTCATGAAGTTTTGCGAACGGCTTTTAAGACAATAAACGGGCAACCCGTTCAGGCGATCGCTTCAAAGCTGGAATTGAAAATTTTAGAAATAGATTTGCGATCGCTTCCTGAAACTGAACGATCTCGCGAAGTTGAACGGTTAATCGCCGCAGAAGCAAAGCTTGCTTTCGATTTGTCACAAGCACCCTTATTGCGTGCCAAATTGCTGCAATTGAGCGCTTCAAACTGGGTGCTGCTATTGAGTACGCACCACATCATTTCCGATGCCTGGTCAATGGGAATATTCATCCAGGAACTGGCCACGTTTTATCAAGCCTTTTGTACTGGCAAACCTTCTCCCCTTCCCGAACTGTCGGTACAGTACGCAGACTTTGCAAGTTGGCAGCGCCAGTGGTTGCAGGGAGAAGTTTTAGAGACGCAGCTTGCTTACTGGAAAAAACAGCTCGGAGGCAATCTCTCTGTACTAAATTTGCCAACCGATCGCCCCCGCTCGGCAGTACAAACCTTTCGAGGGGCCGTGCATAAATTCACCATTCCCAAGGCAATCGCAGAGGAAATCGCCCAATTAAGCCAGCGGGAAAAAGCTACTTTATTTATGACCCTACTGGCAGCGTTTAAAACGTTGCTCTATCGCTACACCGGGCAAGAAGATATATTAGTCGGCTCCCCCATTGCTAACCGCAACCGACGCGAAATCGAGGAATTAATTGGCTTATTTGCTAACACCTTAGTTTTCCGCACCAATCTGTCGAGCAACCCGACTTTTAAAGAGTTACTGGCTCGCGTGCGAGAAGTAGCTCTCGGCGCGTATAACCACCAGGATTTGCCCTTCGAGAAACTGGTAGAAATCATACACCACGAACGAGATTTAAGTCATAATCCGCTATTTCAGGTATTGTTTTCTCTGCGAAATGTTCGGACGCCGCAGATAAAATTGCCAGGAGTGACGTTGAGCAATTTAGAAATAGAACGGAAAACGGCGAGATTTGATTTAGCGCTTGACCTGGAGGAAGGATTAGAGGGTATTAATGCAACGCTTGAGTATAGCGAAGATTTGTTTGATGCTAGCACTGCACGGCGGATAGCCGGACATTTTCTAACCTTACTAGAAAGTATAGCTGCTAATCCCGAACAGCGCCTTTCAAATTTGCCCATTTTGACGAAATCTGAACAGCAGCAACTGCTGTTTGAGTGGAACAATACTCAATCGGATATTCCGAAAAATCAGTGCGTACACGCATTATTTGAAGCGCAGACAGAGCGGACGCCGGATGCGATCGCTGTCGTTTTTGACGGACAGCAGCTAACCTATCGAGAGCTGAATCGGCGAGCAAATCAGCTAGCACATCACCTAAAAAACTTAGGGGTTAAACCGGAAATTCCAGTCGGAATTTTTGTCGATCGCTCCCTAGAAATGGTAGTGGGATTGCTCGGCATTCTCAAGGCTGGCGGCGCTTACGTTCCGCTCGATCCGGCGCATTCCCATGAGCGCTTGAACTTCATGCTAGAAGACGCTGGGGTTGAAATACTGATCGCGCAGTCGCATTTAGGTGAGAAAATTGACCGCGCCTTGCATAAAATTTTCCTAGATTCCGACTGGGAGAATATCGCGCCCGAAAGCGAAGAAAATCCATCGAGTGAAGCAACCCCTGACAATCTCGCTTATGTAATCTATACATCAGGCTCCACCGGGAAACCCAAGGGCGTTCAAGTCAACCACCGCAGCGTCGTTCATCTTTTTGCAGCCACTCGCCCTCTATTTAATTTTAGCGATCGCGACGTTTGGACGGTTTTTCACTCTTACGCTTTCGACTTTTCCGTCTGGGAAATTTGGGGAGCACTTCTTCACGGTTGCAAACTAATCGTCGTTCCCCTGGAAGTGACGCGATCGCCAGCCGCATTTTACGAACTGCTGTGCAAAGAACGAGTCACCATTCTCAATCAAACTCCTTCAGCAATCCGCCAACTGATTGACGCTAAAAAAGCTGCCACTAACTTTCAACAATCGAGCCTCCGCTTAATTGTTTGCGGCGGGGAAGCTTTTCCTACAGAACTCGCTGCTCAATTACTTGAGTGGAACATACCCCTTTGGAACTTTTACGGGCCGACTGAAGCAACTGTCTGGACAGCCATTCATCCCATAAAATTCATTGAATCCGAGCGCCCTTACATTCCAATTGGTCGCCCCCTTCCCAACACCCAGCTTTATATTTTAGACGCCAATTTGCAGCCCGTTCCTGTAGGCGTTTTGGGCGAACTTTATATCGGCGGCGCCGGCTTATCCAGAGGCTATCTAAAGCGCCCCGAACTAAACGCAGAGAAATTTATTCCCAATCCCTTTGCCGAAAATAGAACTGCTTTTTCATTAATCCAGAATTCTCCATCCTTCATCCTTTCAGAACACATCTATAAAACCGGGGACTTGGCTCGCTATCTTCCAGATGGAAACATTGAATTTATGGGGCGCAGCGACCACCAAGTTAAAATTCGCGGATTTCGCATCGAATTAGGCGAGATTGAAGCAGCGATCGGTCAGCACCCAGCCTTGCGGGAAACCGTCGTGCTGGTTCGAGAAGACAATCCAGGCGACAAGCGCTTGGTCGCTTATATCGTTTCTAACTCAGCACTCAAAACTCAAGACTCAGAACTTATTAATGATTTGCGCTGTTACCTGAAACAAAAATTGCCGCAGTACATGATGCCCTCAGCGTTTGTTTTATTGGAGTCGCTGCCTTTAACAACCAATGGAAAAATCGACCAGCGATCGCTACCTGCACCTGACATCAACCGAGCAGAATTCGAGAGCAATTTTGTCGAGCCTCGAACTCCCCACGAGCAATTAATAGCAGAAATTTGGGCTGAAGTTCTCGGTTTAGAGCGAGTTGGAATTCACGATAACTTCTTTGAATTGGGAGGTCATTCATTGCTGGCTACTCAGGCGATTTCTCGCCTGCGAGAAGCTTTTCAAGTTGAAGTACCCTTGCGCTCTCTTTTTGAATCGCCTACCGTCGCAACAGTCACCGAAAGCCTCTTGCAATATCGCGCCGAGCAAAAACTGAAAGCACCCCCCATCAAGCGGGCGTCAAGGCAGGGAGAATTGCCCCTTTCTTTTGCACAACAACGACTGTGGTTTCTCGACCAATTGCAGCCGGGGAATCCTGCCTATAATATCCCAGCAGCCGTGCGCTTGAAGGGGGCGCTCAATGTAGCGGTTCTAGAGCAAACTTTTCAGGAGATTATCAAGCGACACGAAGCATTGCGGACAACTTTTAAATCGGTGGAAGGACGACCCGCTCAGGTTATTATTTCATCTTTTAATTTCACATTGCCGATCGTAAACTTAAGAGAGTTATCGCAAGCTGAACGAGAAGCCGAGGCAATGCGACTCGCCGCTGAAGAAGCGCGACAGCCTTTTGACCTAACAAAATGGCCGTTACTGCGTGTCACTTTGTTACATCTTGACGACACAGAATACCTGCTGTTACTGACAGTACACCACATCGTAGCTGATGGCTGGTCGATGGGGGTACTCGTGCGGGAAGTGGCGGCGCTTTATGAAGCTTTCGGCAGTGGCAAACCTTCTCCCCTACCCGAACTTTCTGTACAGTACGCAGACTATGCTGTCTGGCAAACAAATTGGCTGCAAGGCGAAGTTCTGGAAGCAAAACTTGCTGACTGGAAGCAGCAGTTGGGTCAAATTTTGCCCCCGCTGCAATTGCCAGCAAAACAACCGCGTTCTGCTGTTTCTAGCAATCAAGCTGAGATTCAAGAATTCCAGCTTGATTGGCAAGTTTCAGAAGCGCTAAACGCACTCAGTCGGCAACAAAATGTCACCTTATTTATGACCTTGTTGGCAGCACTTCAAACGCTGCTTTATCGCTACACAAATCAAGAAGATATTGTAGTCGGTACTGACCTGGCAAACCGCACACAAGTTGAGACTGAAGCTTTAATTGGTTTCTTTGTCAATATCCTCGTCTTGCGAACCGATATGCGCGGCAATCCTACATTTCGCCAACTGCTCGATCGCGTGCGCGAGGTGACATTAAAAGCTTACACTCACCAAGATTTGCCCTTCGACAAACTGGTAGAAGAACTGCGTCCCGATCGCACCCTGAGTCAAACACCGCTATTTCAAGTTTTGTTCGTCATGCAAAATGCGCCTATGCCGACTTTAGAAATGGCGGGTTTAACTTTAATGCCGGTTGCAATTGATAGCGGTACGGCTAAATTTGATTTGGCGCTATTTGTGTCGGAAACAGAGACAGGAATTGTCGGCAGTTGGAAGTATAATTCCGACCTATTTGACAGGGAGACGATCGCTCAAATGTTAAATCGCTTTGAAACCCTCCTAGGCAGCATTGCGGCGCAGCCTGACAGTCGTTTGAACACTTTAGAAATTCTCACAGAAGCCCAGAAGCAGAAACAAGCCATGCAAGAAGTAAAGCGTGAAAAAAGCAATTTTAGTAAGTTCAAAAGCGTCAAGCCGAAAGTAGTGGCTTTGCCGCAAGGCGAATTGATAAAAACCGAGTACCTGCACCCCGACGAACTCTTTCCTTTAGTGGCAAAACCCGCAGTAGCCGATGTCGATCTCGCAGACTGGGCGAAAAATAACCGCGAATTTATAGAGGCAAAATTGCTACAGCATGGAGGGATTCTTTTTCGAGGATTCATCGGCCCTGTGGTTTCCGCATTCGAGCAGTTTGCTCACTCAATTTGTTCGGAATTATTTGGGGAGTACGGCGATTTGCCACGCGAAGGAGTTAGCGGAAAAGTTTACGGTTCAACTCCTTACCCAGCAGATAAAGCTATCTTATTTCACAGCGAGAGTTCGCACCTGCACCGCTGGCCGATGAAAATCTGGTTTTTCTGCGTTCAGCCAGCGCAACAAGGCGGAGAAACGCCGATTGTTGACTGCCGTAAAATTTACCAGTTGCTAGACCCGAAACTCAGAGAAAAATTTGCCCAAAAGCAAATTATGTACGTTCGTAACTACACAGACGGACTAGATGTAAGCTGGAAAGATTTTTTCCAAACTGAAAACAAATCGGTGGTTGAGGAATACTGCCGCCAAGCTGGGATGGAATTTGAGTGGACAGCAGGAAATAATTTGAGAACTCGCAAAATTCGCCCCGCAATTGCCAAGCACCCAAAAACTCAAGAGATGGTATTTTTTAACCAACTTCCCTTGCACCACATTTCCTGCTTAGATGCGGCAACCCGCGCTTCCTTGCTCTCTGTTTTTGGAGAAGAGAACCTCCCCCGCAATGTCTATTACGGTGACGGCACTCCTATTGAAGACTCGGTAATGGAAGAAATTCAGGCAGTGTACAGGGAAGCTGCTGTTAGTTTTCCCTGGCAAGCAGGAGACATCTTAATGCTAGATAATATGCTTGCCGCTCACAGTCGCAATCCATTTATCGGTTCGCGAAAAATTGTTGTAGCGATGGGCGAAATGATTCCTGAATCAGTAATTTAATTCCCTCTCATCTCTTCCAGGCAAAGGTAACGAGAATAAAGTAGTGCTTTGATAAAGAGGAACAATGCAGACAATTAATGGATTTCGGATTTCCCCCCAGCAAAAATATCTGTGGCTGTTGCAGCAAGACAGCCCTGCTTATCGCATTCAATCCGCTATTTTGATCGAGGGAAGTCTTCAAACTGATAACCTAAAGAAAGCTTTAGAAAAAGTTAGCGATCGCCACGAAATTATCCGGACAAGCTTTCAGCGAAAGGCAGGGCTAAAAATTCCTATACAAGTTATCTCCGAACATAGCTCTGTTTCCTGGAACTGGGTTAACTTAAGTGAAGTAAATCCCCAGGAGCAAGAAGCAAAACTCGAAGAGATTTTTCAGCAAGAAAAAAGCGTTTTATTCAACTTCGATCGCAATCCTGTTTGGCACTTGTCTTTAATTACACTTTCATCTGAGAGGCATATTTTACTGGTTAGTTTGCCCGCACTGTGCGCCGATAGTCGCACACTAAAAAATCTGGTTCAAGAAATCAGCCAGTGCTATGCCGCCTGTCTTCACGGCGAAGAAATTACTGATGAAGTTGTGCAATACATTCAATTTTCCGAATGGCAAAATGAATTGCTCGAAGATGAGGAAGCGGCGGAGGGCAAAGAATACTGGACTGGGCATAATTATTCAGCGCTAGCGAGTTTAAGGTTGCCGTTTGAAAATAGATTAATTAACGCGCCCGCTCAATTTACTCCCCAATCTTTTGAGGTCAAATTAGAGTTAGCTTTGCTGGTTCAAGTGGAAGCGATCGCCCGCCAGTACAACACCTCACTTTCTACATTCTTGCTCGCTTGCTGGAAAATTTTGCTCTGGCGGCTGATTGGCCAATCAGAGATCGCTGTTGGCGTGGCATTCGACGGTCGAAAATACGAAGAACTAGAGCCAGCGCTGGGGCTGTTTGCCAAATTTTTACCGCTGCAGGGCCAACTAACAGAAAACTTTTCCTTCGCGGAAACCTTGCAGCAAATTCAGCAGGAAGAACGCGAAGCATACAAGTATCAAGAATATTTCTCCCACGAATATCTAGGCAACTCTTCCGGCTTTCCATTTGGTTTCGAGTTTGAGGAACAGCTCGAAAAGCATTCGGCGAGTGGCGTATTTTTTTCGATTTACAAGCAGTATGCGTGCTGCGATCGCTTCAAAGTTAAACTCTCTTGCCACCGCCAAAATGACTCGCTCGCCGCTGAGTTTCACTACGATCCTATCTTCCTTGCAGACAAGAGTATCCGGTGCTTGGCAGACCAATTTTACGCCTTGGTGCAAAGTGTAGCCAGCAACCCACAAACCGCAATCGGCAAGCTCGAAATGCTGAGCGATCGCGCCCGAGATCAATTATTAGTAGAATTCAACAGCACCAAAGCAGATTACCCGCTCGATAAGTGCGTTCACCAGCTATTTGAAGAACAAGCAGAGCGATCGCCGCACCGCATAGCTGCTGTTTGTGAAAATCAGCAAATTACCTACAGCGAACTCAACGCCCGCGCTAACCAAATCGCCCATTACTTGCAACAATTAGGCATAAAACCAGAGGTGATTGTCGGCATTTGCGCCGATCGCTCTTTAGAGGCGATCGCTGGAATTCTAGGCATTCTCAAAGCAGGCGGCGCGTACTTGCCACTCGATCCGGCCATGCCAAAAGAGCGCCTCGCCTTGATGTTGCAGGATGCCGAAGTGGCAGTGCTATTAACGCAACAACAGCTAATCGAAAAGTTGCCAAAAACTCAGGCAAAAATCGTTTGCTTAGACGCAGAAATTCCCTCTGTCTCCCCCTCTCCCTCTCCCCCTCTCTCTCCTGAAAATTTAGCTTATGTCATTTACACTTCCGGTTCCACTGGCACGCCAAAGGGAGTGGCAATTGAACACCGATCGCTCGTCAATTACCTCTACAGCATTCAGGAACGGCTAAACCTGCCATCAGGTGCCAGTTTCGCAACCGTTTCTACTTTGGCAGCAGACTTAGGAAATACAGTAATTTTTCCAGCTTTATGTACCGGAGGAAGCCTTCACATAATTTCCCAGGAACGCACGACCGATCCAGAGGCGATCGCTGCTTACTTTCAGCAACATTCCATTGACTGTCTCAAAATCGTTCCCTCCCATCTAAAAGCTTTATTAACCGCTTCTAATCCAGCGCAGGTTTTGCCGAAAAAGCGATTAATCCTTGGCGGCGAGGCCTTAAGTTGGAATTTGCTCGAAACTATTCAGAAATACGCCCCAGACTGTTCAGTCTTCAACCATTACGGGCCAACAGAAGCCACCGTAGGCGTGCTGGCTTATCCCATTGAAAAGCGAGGAAATTGCATTTCGGAGACAGTTCCTCTCGGTCGCCCTATCAATAACGCGCAGATTTATTTACTTGATTCGCACTTGCAGCCAGTTGCCATTGGCCTGTCCGGCGAGTTATACATCGGCGGTGCTTCTTTAGCTCGCGGCTATCTAAACCAACCCCAATTAACAGCAGAAAAATTCATCATCAACCCTTTGAGAAATGCCGAAGGCATTCTTCCTTCTGATTCCTTAGCTATACCTTCAAATCGCCTTTATAAAACAGGAGATTTGGCTCGGTATTTGCCGGACGGAAATATTGAGTTTTTAGGGCGGATCGACAGCCAAGTTAAACTGCGAGGGTTCCGCATTGAATTGGGGGAAATAGAAGCAGCGCTATCTCAACATTCCGCTGTGCGCGAAGCGGTGGTTTTGCTACTGGAAAATGAACCGGGGAATCAGCGCTTAGTGGCCTATGTTGTACCCGCGAGGGAATCAGCGATCGCTATTAACGAGGTGCGGTCATTTTTAAAAGAAAAACTGCCCGACTACATGGTTCCTTCTGCTTTTGTCGTACTGAAAGCATTGCCCCTCACGGCTAATGGAAAAATAGACCGGCGGGCGCTGCCAGCGCCGGAGGCGGCGAGAGCCGATTTAGCAGATACTTTTGTCGCTCCTAGCACTCCCATTGAGAAAATGCTTGCTGAGATTTGGGCTGAGCTGCTAGGGCTGGAAAAAGTGGGAATTTATGACAATTTCTTTGATTTGGGGGGACATTCATTACTGATTACTCAGTTGCTAGCAAAGGTAAGAGATTCTTTCCAAAAGGAATTGCCCTTGCGCCGTTTCTTTGAAGCGCCTAACATCGCTGCTTTAGCAAAGAATATTGAGGTGAAGCATGGGGCGGATTCTGCGGGCGATCGCACTACAAGTTTCGATATTAACGCTGAAGTTGTTTTAGATCCAGCAATTCGCCCTGCAACTCCATTGAGCGAGCCAAAAACTCAACCAGCTTGCATTCTCTTAACAGGGGCGACGGGCTTTTTGGGAGCCTTTTTACTCCGCGACCTCTTGCAACAAACTCACGCAGAAATTTATTGCCTAGTCCGTTCTGCCGATGCAGAATCAGCCAAAAAACGGATTCAAAGCAGCCTCGAATCCTATTTAATTTGGGATGAAAGCAGCAGCGAGCGAATTATCCCAATTGCTGGAGATTTGTCTCAACCACTTTTGGGGCTTTCCGAGGAGCAGTTCGGAGTTTTAGCCAGTAAAATTGATGTCATTTACCACAATGGCGCGTTTGTCAAGTTTACTTATCCCTACTCGGTTCTCAAACCCGCTAACGTTTTGGGGACGCAGGAAGTTCTGAGATTGGCGAGTCAAAGTAAGCTAAAACCAGTCCATTTAATTTCTACGATTTCCGTTTTCTCGGCAATAGCCGAGTCTGGGATTAAGGTGGTGGGAGAGGAGGATGAACTCACTCCGGGAGAGGGTCTAAAAGGCGCTTACACTCAGACGAAGTGGGTGGCAGAAAAGTTAGTAGAGGTCGCGCGCGAGCGCGGAATTCCTGTTAGCATTTACAGGCCAGGTCGCATTTCTGGGGACAGCCAAACAGGGGCTTGCAATCCCAGTGACTTACTGTACAGGTTAATCGCTGGTTGCGTGCAACTTGGATGTGCGCCCGATGACGATAAGGTGATGAACGTAGCGCCTGTTGACTATGTGAGCCGAGCGATCGTTCATCTTTCGAGCCAAAAAGAATTGCTCGGAAAGACTTTTCATTTAGTCAACACTCAGTCCTTTCAAATGAGTGAATTGGTGGGCTGGATTGGCTCAATGGGTTATCCAATCAAACGAGTTTCTTCTGAGACTTGGCAAGCAGAAGTAATCAATCGCGCTGGATCTTCTCCAGAAAATGCGTTGTATCCGCTTGTCGGTCTTTTTTCCGAAAAAGTTTCGGAAGCAGAAATGCCTAAATCTGCGACGCTGAAATTCGATTGCCAGAATGCGTTGAAGGGGCTTTCTGGAACAAATATTATCTGCCCGCAAGCGGATGCGAGTTTGTTTCGGACTTATTTTTCTTATCTCGTCGATCGCCAGTTAATCGAGGCTCCCAAACATCTGGTCTAAAAATGTAGAGGCGCGAGCGCTCGCGCTTCTACTTCGCTGTATTTGAGGATTTTCAATGAAGGAGGGCTTAAACTTAATGAGTGTTAGCTTAGAAAATAGTAATGCGATCGCAGGCAGAGCTACCGCAGAAGGAACGCGGCGTTACAGGGAACGGCACAACAAAAACTGTGCAGCCGATCACTTCCGAGAAACTGGTTCGCTCGTTGCCAGCTCGATTGGAATTGGCACTTACCTTGGCGAACCAGATGAGTATACTGACACTCTTGTGGCGTCCGCTGTAGTTGAATCGGTTCGGCGGGGTACCAACCTAATTGACTCAGCAATTAACTACCGCTACCAGTACGGAGAGCGGAGTGTCGGAAAGGCTATCCGGCGTCTCCTGGAATCGGGAGAAGCCTCAAGAGATGAACTAATTATCTGCACGAAAGGCGGCGTTGTTCCGCATCCAACTCCAAACCATGTAGAGTGGTTTTATCAGCAGTACGTCGAGCCAAACAACTCTACTGTCAGCATGGCAGATTTGGCTGCGGAGCGTTACTGTATCCACCCAGAATACATTCAAGATCAGCTTAATAGGAGCCTCGCCAACCTCGGCATCGAGACAATCGATGTCTACTACCTTCACAATCCAGAAAAGCTACTTTCTAAAGTGGAACCCGATACTTTTTACCATCGGTTGCGAGAGGTTTTTGAGGTATTTGAAAAGGCAGTTTTAGCTGGGAAAATTGCCAATTACGGTCTGGCAACTTGGAATGCTTTCCGCGTACCTCCAACTGAAAGGAACCACATCGATCTGGCGCGCGCGAAGTCCATTGCTCGGGAAGTAGCTGGGAACAGAGAGGATCGGTTTCGGTTTATCCAGCTTCCTTTGAATATGGGGATGCCGGAAGCGGTGCTAACCCCAACTCAAACCATCAAAGGAGAACAAGTCTCAGTATTGGAAGCTGCAGATCGCTTAGGCATTTCCGCGATCGCCAGTAGGTCGATCTGTGAAGCGCAGGTTATTGGTCAGATCCCAGAAAAGATTGCTTCTGCCTTTGGCGATCGCTTGCGGACAGACTGCCAGCGGGCGCTCCAATATACCCGCAGCGCCCCTGGCCTCTTGAGTGCCCTTGTAGGGATGAAAGCGCCAAAACATATAGAAGAGAACTTAGCCCTCGCTGCTGTCCCGCAGCTTGGGAGAGCAAGCTTTCAGGAACTTACTGATTCAATTGTTCAAGTGTTAAACGGAAATTGAAGTTCTCCTTGCCGGAGAACGGCTGAACTTAAAATCTTGAATGGCGTTACCCAACCTTACCCCTCTTCTGTCACTCTCCGAGTATTAAAATAAAAGTGTGAAAAGATAAAAACGCTACAAATGAGGCCTAGCAATGGATGTAGGGTTACAAGTTCTCAAACATTTGGCGAGAGACGCATAATCAACAAGGAGAGTGATAGAGGACTATTGTGCACAGTATAAAGACATATTTAAAGAAGTAAGAAATTATGAAGGTTGTAACTATTTACATTTAGGAATAATTGCACCCCTCGAAAGAAAACCCTTACCCTCAATAGGTAAAGTAGTAGCAATAAAATCTGCACATTGGTTGCATCATTTTATTACCAAATCACCTGGGTCGGTAATTGAAATGAAGCCAAAAAGATTAATAAAAATTCTCAAATAATTAAAGGGCAAGAAAATTACCCTAGTAATTAATGAAACAGGAGATAAATAAAAAAAAGGGGGGAAAACTGACTATGTAGCTACACAATATCTGGGAAGTGTAGGAAAAGTAGATAATGGAATAGTTTCAGTTAATGTTTATGGTTCTTCCGTACTTAGTGTGCTAAAATTGGATATTATTGTAACATTTTAGCCCATTAAGTACGGAAGAACCCTGATTACTGACTAATTCAATTATTGATAAATTCACTTTCACAGATAATCGAGTCTCGGTTCTCCAAATCTTCTTGATTCCAGACCGCGTTTAATGCTGCGGAACTTAAGGAAGTTGACATCGTATTTAAGGTTGTGTTGTAGTATTCGGCACCATTATTAAGTTCTACCTGTGGCGCTTCCTTGAAGTATGAATTAATATCAGGCGTGCACCGCTGGGCCTGGTAGTATAAATAAGCTTCAGCATTAATGCACATTACATGGTAAAAATCTCTATTTGCTGCGGTAACATCTCCAAGTTTATACAGCGCTAAACCCCGGTTGAGATAAGCTTTAACATAGTTCGGATCGAGTTTTACTGCTTTGTCAAAGTCTTCAATTGCAAGCTGCATTTGTTTTAATTTATAGCGAACACAACCTCTGTTATAATAGGCATAAACATTTTGTGGATCGATGCCGAGTGCAGTGTTGTAATCGGCGATCGCCTGCGTATTGTCTCCTAATTGGTGGTAACAGAGACCTCGATTTATGTAAGCTTTGATATATTTAGGATTCAACCGCAGCGTTTCGTTAAAGTTTTCCGTTGCTGCCTCTTTTTCTCCCAAAAGGTAGTAAGCGCGCCCCCGGTTGTAATAGGTTTTATAATTGTGGGAATTGATAGATAGAGCTCGATTGTAGTCTTCTATTGCTTCTTCGTAATTTCCTAAATTAGCAAGTACAAGTCCCCGGTTGTTGTAGATAGCGTGGCTGTTAGGCTTATTTGCTAAAGCGCAGTTGAGATCTTCAATGGCTTTTTCGTGTTCTCCGAGATGACGCCAAGCATTGCCTCGATTCAAGTAAGCCTCGAAGAAATTAGGATTGATATCTAGGGCTTGGCTGAGGTCTGCGATCGCCTTTTGGTAGTCTTTCATGTAATAGTAAACTAAGCCGCGATTGTTGTAGGCTTTGGCATCGGCGGGATTGACTTGCAGTATCTGATCGAAGTCCTCAAGTGCTGCTTCATAGTTTCCTTTCTTGGCGCTGTGCAAACCGCGCTTGTAAAATTGTTTGAGGTTCATAGGTCAACTTTCAGGATTGCTTGATTCTGGGGGTTGATTTCTTGGCAGTCAGTTTTTCGTTGAACACCGGTTAAACTTCTCTTTTTTTGCCACCCGTTATTAGATTACCCTCAAATTGATTGTAGCCTATCTACGGGAACCAGGATTTTAGGTTCATTTTAACAGCTCTTCGAGCTTCAGGAGACCGTCACTACGTCGGCTTGATTTACTTTACCAGTTCGATTATTGACAATCTTGATTTTCAGTAAAAAGTCGGATTTTAGTCGAGCCCCTGTTTCCCATTCTCGGGCTGTGATCGAAGCGATAGTACAACTTGGTATCAATTGCTGCCCTTATTTTCTAAGTGTAAACTTTAGATATTTTTAACAGACTCGCTATGAATAACCAAAATCAAACTCTAAAACGCCCACATAGTGGATTAGAAACTCGATCGATGATAAATTGTTGGTGTGCAGCAATGCCGGCAGCATAAGTCGTTTTGTTGCCTGCAATCTTGATTGATACAGTTCCTCCACAACAACTGTTGCTTGCGCGCCCCCTAGCAGGCAGAGCATTTAAGTGTGTAGGCTCTAAATCAGGAACGCTGTCCGCACATTTTTTTGATAGTTGAGTACATAAAATATGAGCCATTGGCACAGAAGAAACTACACCTTCTACTATCTCTTCGCGGGGGTTGTCAAATCGCCCCCGACCGATCGAAAATACTACTAGATTTGGTTTGACTAAATCGCACAACTGCTGAGCAAATGCTTTGCCATCTGCACCGCCCGGTTTACCTCCATGATGTGGAAAAACCAAGATGTCAGCTTTCAAATCACTTCTTTCCTTTAGAAGTTGATCTAATCCAACTTGGTCAATATCAGCACCTAATATAGCCACCCTATGAGAATCGTGAACCAGACCAACAACAGCCGATGTCGAGTTTGGATTCAACCGACGCTCGTCCACACTTCTACCTACCCCACCAACCAGAGCTAATTCAGGAGTTGGGGCAAGAATTTCTACCAGAACTTGACCCACATTCAACTGACCTGTTTTTGTTGTTGTCAGTTCAGTTGAAACTACTGTACCTAAACGTAGTCGTGCATCTTTTAAAGCAATAAGTAAGTCATTCCAAGTTTCAGTTTCTCTGCATAAATCTGGGTTTAAATGTACCTTGTTAATTTTTATTGTTTCATTTGAAAGTAGGTTAATTATCCCTGCAATGTGGTCAGCATCAGCATGGGAAATTAAAATGTGTGAAATTTCTTTAATAGATAGATTTTCCAGTGTTTCTATCAAAGTAACGCCCTGCGGACAGTCAATAATTATTACGCCATTTGTATCTCGCAAAATAGCACAATTTCCATGACCAACATCTAAAATTATAAGTTCAGGTAAGCTCATCATTATCATCAAGCTCAGGTGCTAACTGGAATTTCTCAAAATAAAGATCCTCAGATTTATCAGCTCCTATATTAACATGAGCAAATAAACGGACACCTCCTTTTAGGGCGTCCTGTCGAATTTCTTCGGGAATAAGCACAGCCGGAAAACGAACAGCCTCATGGGGATTCCAACCAGGAACTATTGCATCTAGAACATCTTCCCCAGATTCTGTATCAGTATTGGTGATTCTTACTAGCGTTCTATGAGGTTTTCTGTTACTGGGGACTTGACCCCTAAGTTCTAAAACACAGTTTTTAATTCCTTGTTTTATAGTCGCAGCATTGGCTTCATCCCGACTCAAAAGCACGGGAATTTTGCGCCGCGACTTTCTAATAGAGACATTGGCATCTATTGCAGTGTACTGAGTGATGAGAATAGATGGAATTTTTCGATCGTACAATTCGGCTACTAATGTCGCTCCAGAAAAATTAGTCCGCCCATAATTAGCCAAGCGATGGTCGCACAAGGCACCTTGAGCATTTTTCTCAATATACGATGCAAGTACATCGACTTCTCTGAAAAAGTCATCGACTATAAAAGATTCAAAACCCGCCTCCTCTACATCCCACCCAGTCACCTTAGCTAAGTCTTGTTCATCATCAACTATTGCTATTTTCTTAAGTAAAATTTGTGCAATCATTACAGTTAACTCCCAGAAAGCGGTAATTCTACAGCAAACTCAGCTCCTCCCAATTCGCCATTCGATATCGCGCGTACTTTCCCTCTCATATCTTTAACAGAATCTTTGACAATTGTCAAGCCAAAACCTGTACCACCAGGTGTAGTCGTGATACCGGGCAACCAAATTTCATCTAGTTCAATATCCTTGATTCCCAAACCATTATCTAAGACTTTTAGCCGCACGTTATTCCCTAAAATTTCAGTGCTGATAATTATTTGCCGTCCTTGATTGCGTGCGCCCTCAACCTGGAAAGCATTAATAGTATTTGTCAGCAGATTTGTCAGAATGGCTTCTACCAGAGCAATGCTGCCCCTGATGTGGGGTATTTGATTAACTTTTATTGTTTTTATTTCTATTTTAGATTCTTCAAAAAAAGGTTGGAACAGTTCAACTGTATCGTCAATAACACTGTGGACATCTATCACACCAGAGCGACGCTTTTCTCGTTTTAATAAATGCAGCGGAAAATTAGCAAAACGCTTCCAAGAACTACTGGCTCGATAAAGCATTTCTACAGGTTCTTTCAGAGACTCTGTATATGCCTCGTCACTCAGTAGTTGTTTTCCTTTACTTTCTATTCTCTGAGCTAATTTCTGGATTAGAGTGACAGGTTTACTAGATTCGTGTGCAAAAACTGCTGCCGTTGTTCCCGCTGTAGCCAAACTGCGATAAAGCTGAAGATCGTCGCGCAATGCTTTTATTTCTCGCTCTTTTGCTGTTTCATACTGTTTAACTACTTGGCGCACTTTTGCACGATTTTCTTGCGGTATTTCTTCTTCTATCACCTGTTCAAGACGTATTTTGACATCCTCAACATCTTGACTAGATTCTTGCTTGATTTCCTCTCGTTTCTTTTCTGTTTCTTTCAGCCTCTCTTTAGCCATCCATTCCAACACATCGACAGCAAAGCGTCTCAGATCCAAAAAAGCTTCATTTTCTATGAAGCCGAGCCGATCTGTTTTTTGAATAAGCAAGTCATCAGGATCGATCGCAATTACTCGGCCAATAACCGTGCTGGTGGAAGGACGCACCTCAGGGTTCCTAGCCCGTGCTAAATTGATATTCAGCCAATCATCGGTGCGATCGCCGTAAGGCTTTACCCGCAAACCTCGGTGGTAAAGATGAACACCTCCTACCTCACTCAGCCAACTTCTGACTTCTGCGGAAGAAACTTTTTTGGCTGAAAAATTTTGAGGATTTAGCAAAAAAACCCACATCTCTAATTCCGCTGCCACACTTCTGTAGGGTTCTTTAGAGGGATTTCCAGAAATATTTTCATGATCGGCGCAAAAAAGTAAATCTCCTTTCCAGTCTAACAGCCTTGCTTCAACAGTTCCCTCCGCGTTCAAGCTAGCTTTCAAATGATATTCAGCCGCCTCAAAGTAAGCCTCGTTTACTTTTTTTTCAATATCCGCAAATCCCGGAGCTATCAGCCGAGGACGGAAAGCGACAGTATTGTCAAATGGATCGGCTAAAAGTAAAAGTTCTCTTGCCAGTCTTTTAATCTCAGCTCTTCCCAACTGCATTTTTACTTTGTGAATTATAATGTCAGTTCCGTGAGGTTTCTGAGTGAGATTTTTTTGAGTATCAAAAGAGACATCCTCTACAACATCAGCCTCTGCAAAAACATCCCAGTTAATTGTGAGAGTGTACTCAACTCCAGGCTCATTTTTTGGTCTGGTTATGAGGTTAACTTGAGAACCTTGCCGCAGAGCTGCTAGCCTGCCTAACCCTTTATCCCCAACAGGCAGACGGCCCAACTGTGTAGGTTCGCGGGCTGCTTTTTTTGACCGTCCCAGTACCAACCATCCTTCACTAATGGCATCGGTATCCATACCAGTGCCGTTATCTGAAATAATTATGGAACCACCTGTATTGTTAGTATTGATAAGCTCTACCGTGCATTTTGTAGCATCAGCATCATAAGCATTCTTAACTAACTCGATAATACCTTGATCCGGGTTAGGAATCAGTTCCTCCCCCAGACGGTTGAGGATGCTTGGTGAAAACTTAAAGTGCATGATATTGTCCGCTATTTAATATCACCAAGAGTTGCAAACAATGTCATGATTTGTTCAGAAACTCTATATGTATGATACCACAAGCACCTTACTAGCTCTATTCAGTAACATACAGCCCAACAATTACCAATTACCGATTACCAATTACCGATTGATTTCCTCTTCCACATAAACAGTCAATTTCTCCAAATCTGGAAGTTCGATCAATTCTTGTTCCTTTTCCTTGACCGAGACGGGCATCATCACAGGTTTACGCTGCTCGATCCAG
Source organism: Microcoleus vaginatus PCC 9802 (assembly GCA_022701275.1). Lineage (NCBI taxonomy): Bacteria > Bacillati > Cyanobacteriota > Cyanophyceae > Oscillatoriales > Microcoleaceae > Microcoleus > Microcoleus vaginatus. The sequence goes on along the minus strand of CP031740.1, from coordinate 6,674,400 downwards.
CAACTCGCCAGCGGTAAAGTTTGTTCCAAATCTTCCAAAGGTCTCGGAATTACCATCACCGCGTTCAACTCGCCAATTCGCTCAGCTTCGTACATCCCGGCTTCTACGGCTACTGCTACATCTGCAACTGCACCGCGAATAATTGCCGTGCACAAACCGGCGCCAATTTTCTCGTAAGCTGCCAAGTGTACGTCTGCAGATTTGAGCATAGCGTCGCAAGCGCCGACCATTGCCGGAAATCCCCGGGTTTCGAGCAAACCGATCGCCTGATTGCTAAGCCGAGAATAACTGCCTTTTTCCGAAAGTTCAGTCAGCCGAAAGCCGATCGGCAAAACCACTTCCAAATTAGCCAAAGGTCTAGGAATCACCAACTTAGAAACAAACTGCCCGAACTGTTCGGCAGTTTGAGCTCCAGCTTCCACAGCCAAACGCACATCGGAAATTCTGCCCCGGACGATCGCGGTACAGTGACCGGAACCAATTTTTTCGTATCCTACTAAAATCACTCCTGCCGACTTCAGCATCATGTCAGCAGTCCCCACAATTGCCGGAAAACTCTTGGTGGATACCAAACCCAAAGCAGTGTCTTTGAAGTATTCCTGGCGCTGCGATCGTTCTTCGTGACTGTTACGATCCGTTTGTCCGTCCATCTTCTATTACCCTTAGAAACTTCCCAAAATAAAAATTTGTTGATAGTTTATAGTTTCTCAGATGAGAAGACAGACTGCACGAGCTACAAGACACAGATTGCTGCTGCAAGGTCTTACAAATTGCTGAGCTACCAATAATATGAGATTACCTATTTATATTTGATCTTTCTGCCTTCAGCATAGCTGCCTTTTGCCGAAATGACGGCTACCCGGAACCGCCCGATAGAGTTTGGCCGTTTTCCTCCGATCGATTAAAAGCTTGCCGATGCGGAAACAGCGTCCCCAACAGCCGATTGATGTGAGCTTGACCGTACAGAATAGTTGGCATTTCCCCTGGTTGGGGTGGCTCTGCGGCGGTGGATTCCGGCGGCTCTGGGGCAGTCTCCGGCGGAGTTTGAGGCGGTGTTTGGGTGGGTTGTGGTGGCTCGATCGGCTCGATCGGTCGATCGACTGGTGGCGTAGGGGCTTCGGGGGTTTCTGGTGATGTTGGCGCTGCTGTTGGCGCTGTTGCGGTTGCTTCTGCGGCGGCTTGGCGGCTGGTATCTCCGATTAGAGAACCTGCTGCCATAATTTGCATTTTGTCGATACAAGGATTGATTAGGGTCGTCCCGGCGCCAATACAGGCATTTTCCCCGATCGTTCCCGCACCTACCACCAGAACTCCTGCACCTAGAATAGCGCCCGCCGCGATTTCCAGAGTACCTTCACGGGCGTGAAGGATAACTCCCATACCGATACAGGCACCGGCGGCGATCGAGATCCGGCTGCCCGGAGCTGCTTGCAGGATTGCTCCCGGGGCGATCGCCGCACCCTCATTCACAACTACATCGCCACTCATCAAAATCTGAGAGTTGCTACTTAATTGCAGTGGCGATAAATACATTCGACTTCACCATGAAAGGAGCTATTTTTTTCGATAAAAGGACTTTAAATTATGGGTTTTCTCGACTGATAAATTTAACCATGTCAATCTAAGAAACGATAATTTACTAATACTGAGAAGCTTGATGCTTTAACGTTTTATAGAAACTTTCAGAAGATTCTAGATTTTGACCAACATTTCCCAATCGAGCTTTTTAACTATCTCAAATCCAACTTCAATCCGCTGGGGTTTCTCCCGTTGGCCCCTGTGCCAGGGCTAAACGGGAGAAACAAGCTAATTACCAGGCAAATTAAGGTCGTTGGATAATTTCTTCGAGTACCCGGCGCTTCGCCTTGGAGTCGATGCCAAGCAAGCGGACGTACTCGCCGCTGTGTTCTTTGAGACAGCTTTCGAGGGCAGAAATCACTTCAGATTCGCGGTTGGATGCGATCGGCGCGCAACTGCTCCAAGAACCGGTGCGGAAACGGCGCGCGTCGGCGTGTTCCGTGCCAATTTTGTAGCCTTGGGAAAGCAGGTTGCGGATTTGGTCGATCGTCTTGCCGGTCAAACTTCCGCTGCTCGCCGAACCAGTCGAAGCTGCTTTGTATCCCGATGTTGCTGCCGACTTAGATGTTGCGGCCGGCTGAGCCGATTGACCAACCGGGCCGTCGGGACGCTGAATAATTTCTTCAACTATGCGTCGCTTAGCTTTCGGGTCAATCCCGATCAAGCGCACGTATTCGCCCGTGTACTCGTTCATAACAGCTTCCAAAGCGGCGATCGCCTCAGATTCGTTTCTGACTTGCAGCGAAGCCCCGCTTTGCCAAGAACCGGTGCGGAAGCGGCGCGCGTCGGCGTGTTCCGTCCCCACCTTGTAGCCTTGAGCTAGCAAGCCGCGAACCTGAGCCACTGTTTCGGCACTCAATTTTCCGCTTGATACGGAACCGCTATTGTGGTTGGAACCTTGTGCAACTTTACCGTTAGATTGGTGAGTTTTCGCACCGTTAGAACCGTTAGAGCCGTTTTCTCCCGGTCTTTGGACGATTTCTTCTAGTACGCGGCGCTTGGCTTTGGTGTCAATCCCGATCAAGCGGACGTATTCTCCTTGGTGTTCAGCCATGCAAGCTGACAAAGCCGCGATTACTTCTGACTCGCGGGTTGAGGAAATCGGGCCGCAAGTACGCCAAGAACCGGTACGGAAGCGGCGTGCGTCGGCGTGTTCAGCTCCTACGCTGTATCCTTGAGCTAGTAAATTGCGGATGCTATCGGCTAGAGAAGAACTCAATTGGGTGCCGGCATGGGTAGAATATGGGGTTTGAGTCATATTTGGGTTTGTACTTTTCTCGTTGCGAATTGGTGCTAGACAGGCGATGTTCTCAGCGCAGCGATAACCCGTTCTCAGAGCGTCATTGATGCCGATGACATGGGTCGCAAATTGAACGTCAGAATCTTGAACGTCAGGCAAGCGATCGGCTTGCTTCTGATTAGTGATGATGGCTCCCGAAGGTACGTACTTACCCGGGGGAATCTCCACATCTTTAATTAGTACGTGCATCATCACAATGCAGCCTTTGCCCACTCTGGCATTGAACACCGTAGAGCGAAAGCCGATAAAGCTATCCTCGCCCACGTAGGCAGGGCCGTGAATTAAACTCATGTGGGTGAGGGAAGTATTTTTCCCCACCCACACAGAATAGGATTTGCCGTCGTCTCCTGTGACTCGGCCTTGTTCTAGGCCGTGAATCACTACTCCGTCTTGAATGTTGCTTCCTTGTCCGATATAAAAAGGAGTGCCTTCATCGGCGCGGATAGATGTCCCCGGGGCAATCATCACATTAGAACCGATATGCACATCCCCAATAATGTTAGAAAAGGAATGTACGAAGGCGGTATCGTGAATTTTGGGCTCAGCCAAGTTTTTCGACCAAGGCGTCGGGGGAGCCGCAACGTTGCGGACTGCCATAAATTAAGTTCTCCTAAGCTGAAAAATCTTTTTGTTAGTTGTTAGTTGTTAGTTGTTAGTTGTTAGTTGTTAGTTGTTAGTTATTTTTCCACTAACTGCTAACTGCTAACGGTTGCAACTAGCCGTATGGGTCGTCTTTTTTACTGTAAATGAGGCGGTTTTCTACATTGACAGTATCTATAATGCCTACTACCAGAGCATCGATCGGACGGTTTTCGCTCCCGGGCGCGATCCGGGCTGCGCTGCCTCGGGTTACTAAAACCCATTCATCTATACCAGCACCCACACAGTCAGCGGCTACCTCATAGCCGGGAACTGGCGAACCTTCCTCATCGATGAATTGCAGCAGTAGAAATTTCGATCCTCTCAGTGTCGGCTCTTTTTGGGTACTGACAACTGTGCCGAGAACTTTGGCCATTTGCATTTTAGGTAATAGGTAATAGGTAATTGGTAACTGTCATTTTTACACTGTCACTTGTCTTTTTTTAATTAGCTCTGTCCTCAGTCCGCTGTCCGCTTTTTAGAGCTTCGTCTAGTAACTAATGACTCATGACTAATTACTCATGACTAATAACCAATATCCCATACCCACCTCAATTAAAAATTAAAAATGCTAAATCAAAAACAGCGCGATTTTTAATTTTTAATTTTTAATTACCAAACGCCCCTAACAGCCGATCGCCTGTCTTAAGATCTGTTGAGGGGGCGAATGCCGCTCACGCCTTCGCGGAACTGTTCTACAGCTTCGGTGTAGCGAATGGGCAACACGTACTCTAAGTTTTCGTGAGGGCGGGCGATAATGTGGGTGGACATCACTTGTCCGCCGTTAACGCGCTTCACTGACTCTACTCCGGCTGCGACAGAAGCTTGCACTTCCGAGACATCTCCTCTTACAATCACCGTAACCCGAGCGCTACCGATTTTTTCGTAGCCTACCAAGGTGACGCGGGCTGCTTTGACCATCGCGTCAGCGGCTTCTACCACTGCGGGAAAGCCTAAGGTTTCGATCATGCCAACTGCAATTGCCATTGGTTTTACTCCTGATTGAATATTTGGGGAACTAAACAGTTAATTTTTGACAATCGCACAAATTTTCGTTTAAGGAAATTTTTGTGCGCTAAGAACTTAGTAGCCTCGGAATTGTTCTACTGCTTCTGTATATCGAATCGGCAGAACGTATTCTAGGTTTTCGTGGGGGCGAGCGATAATGTGGGTAGAGACAACTTCTCCGCCGTTCACGCGCTTGACGGATTCCACTCCTGCGGCGACTGAGGCTTGGACTTCCGACACGTTGCCGCGCACAATTACTGTGACGCGGGCGCTGCCGATTTTTTCATAGCCCACGAGGGTAACGCGGGCAGCTTTGACCATAGCATCGGCAGCTTCCACAACAGCGGGAAAACCTTTTGTCTCAATCATTCCCACGGCAATTGACATTTTTGAATCTCCTTTGAGGATGAGCGAAATTACCGTTACAAATCTTTGAGAAATCTAAAAATTTGGACGGGGAGGCCCACATTTTTTAGTAATGCAGTGTAAAGCTTCCTATCCTATAAGAATAGGGGAAGCTGTCCACCTTGACAATATAAACTAACATCATAATGTTTAATAACAAAAATTAAAATTTTTTATGTTACTTAAAATAATTTAATATTTATTTAATAATCTTAATATAGAGAGGGGTAGATGCCGACGGCGAAGGGGATTAAAGTAAGTAATAATACTCATATAAAGTAGAGTTCGGTATGTGAAGCCGGAGCAGCTCACTGCCGGGAAACTTGGGGATTCCAAAAGGGGGATCGCGGGGAAATCGGCAAAAAAGGCAGTCTTGACCGATCTGCAGGCATTTTTTTTCTTTGAGTGCCTCGTCTGCTCAGCTACTAATTTTGTCTGGAGAGAATTCTCAGTTTTGATGCTTTAATGTATAGTTAATCTGGAGTGCAAATTATTTTGCCACAACTATACGATCGGGTTTAGTCAAAGTTTTAGGGTCTCGCGCGATCGCCTGCGACTGTTTTTGTATAAAGGCAGCCAGTAATTTGAAGTTTAAGGGATAAATTAAATGACTCAATTTCTCCTCCAAGCCTGTTGGTGGGTACCTTTATATGGCTTGATAGGCGCAATTTTAACTTTGCCGTGGTCTACCGGCACCGTTCGCAGAACTGGCCCGAGACCTGCTGCTTACTTCAATTTGCTGATGACGGTGTTGGCTTTCCTGCACGGGTCAGTTATTTTTACAGCGACTTGGGATCAACCGCCCCAACAGTTGCTCGTGCACTGGGTGCAAGCAGCCGATTTAGATTTGTCTTTTGCAATAGAAATCTCCACAGTCAGCGTCGGAGCAATGGAGTTAGTTAGTGTTCTGAGTTTGCTAGCACAAATTTACGCTCTAGGCTACATGGAAAAAGACTGGGCGCTAGCTCGATTTTTTGGGCTGATGGGTTTTTTTGAAGCAGCAATTAGCGGCATTGCCATTAGCGACTCGCTGCTTCTAACTTACGCTTTGTTGGAAGTGCTGACGCTTTCAACTTACTTGTTAGTCGGGTTTTGGTACGCTCAACCGCTGGTAGTAACAGCCGCTAGAGATGCGTTTTTAACCAAGCGTGTAGGAGACGTGCCACTGCTGATGGGAGTAGTGACGCTTTCAACTTTAGCGGGAAGTTTGAATTTTTCCGATTTGGAAACATGGGCTGAAACTGCAACTTTGTCTCCTGTAGTGGCGACTCTTTTAGGTTTGGCTTTAATCTCCGCACCTACGGCAAAGTGCGCTCAATTTCCGTTCCATTTGTGGCTCGACGAGGCGATGGAAGGGCCAAACCCGGCTTCGATTATGAGGAATACCGTAGTTGTGGGCGCTGGGGCTTATGTTTTGATTAAACTTCAGCCTGTTTTAGCGCTTTCCCCGGTCGCAGATGCGGTACTCGTGGTTTTGGGTGCGGTGACGGCTGTTGGCGCTTCCTTGGTGGCGATCGCCCAAATCGACATCAAAAGAGCACTATCGCATTCTACCAGCGCCTCTTTGGGTTTGGTGTTTATCGCCGTGGGGCTAAATCAAGTTGACATTGCTTTGCTGTTGCTGTTCGCCCACTCGATCGCCAAAGGCCTATTATTCATGAGCGTAGGGTCAATTATTACCACAACTAACACTCAAGATTTAACAGAAATGGGTGGGTTGTGGTCGAAGATGCCTGCCACGACTACGGCTTATTTAGTAGGCGCTGCGGGGATGGTAGCGCTGTTGCCTCTGGGAAACTTTTGGGCGATGCGACGCTGGCTCAACGGTTTTTGGACGGTGCCTTTGTGGCTGGTAATTGTGCTGCTTTTAGTTAACGGTTTGACAGCGCTAAATTTAACTCGCATATTCGGTTTAGTGTTTGTGGGAAAACCGCAGCCGAAAACTCGCAGAGCTCCCGAAGTTGGTTGGCCGATGGCTTTGCCGATGGTAATTTTGACGGTGATGGGGCTGTTGGTGCCTTGGATGTTGCAGGAGTGGCAACTATTAATTAGTTGGACTGGGCCTTGGGCGGAAACGGGAGATTTTGATGCTTTAAATTTGCTTTTGAAGACGCTCGATACGCCGCTGTTGTTGTTATCTGGGTTGATTGGCGTTGCGGTTGGGGTGGCTATTTATTGGTACGGGGTTTTACCTCGACCGGTACGACTGCCGATGCCGGCGGTGCAGGATTTGTTTGCTTACGATTTTTATATCGATCGAGTTTACCGCTTGACTGTCGTTTGGGCTGTGGCTTTTATTTCTAAAATCAGCGCTTGGACGGATAAGTATGTGGTGGATGGGGCGGTGAATTTGTTCGGTTTTGCCACAATTTTCAGCGGTGAAGGGTTGAAGTACACCGGCACCGGTCAGTCGCAGTTTTATGTGTTGACTATTGCGGGGGGGGTGGCTGTGTTGCTGGCGTTGATTATTTGGCAGTTTTAAACCGCAGAGTTTGGCAGATAAATTTTTCGGGTTTGTCTGCTTTTTGTCTGATGTTATTTAATTTTAAACCGCAGATGAGGGCAGATGAAGGCAGATGAACGCAGATAATTTTAGTCTGGGTTTGTCTGCTTTTTTATCTAGTTTTATTCAAAATCGATCGGCCACAATTCTGTCACCGCAACTTCCCAACCGGGCAAAAGTTCGGGAATTGAAATCATGTCGCCGTCTCTCAATACCACTGGCTCTGCTTGGGGAGTGTAAATTGTTATTGTGCGCTTGTCCGGGTCGATTAATATTCCTACTTTTGCTCCGAGTTCGATAAATGATAAAATTTTTTCTCGCAGGGGTTGGAGGCGATCGGACTGAGATTTGATTTCTACAACTAAGTCGGGAACGAGTTCGGCAAAATACCTTTTACTTTGTTTGAGGCGATCGGCTACCACAAACGAAACATCGGGTGCTCTGAGATCGGAATTGGGAAGGATAAACCCGCCGCTGGAGTCAAACACTCGTCCGAGTTTGCGAGGTTTGACCCAGTTACGCAAAAGACTGACTAACTCTGCTCCTATTTCGCTCGATACAATGTCTGATGGGCCCATAACCATAATCTTCCCGTCTACCAGTTCTAATTGGTAGTCTAGATTTGCTTCCGAGAGTATAGCTTGCAGTTCTTCCAAGTCGGCAACGGTGAGGCGGGTGGAAGGAGAACCGGATTTAATTTGCAAATCTTCTCGATCTGTAAGACTTGAGGTCATAGGAGGATTCCAGAGACATTGGAATCTATCTTAACAAGAAAATCAGCCGATCGCTTTTATATGTAGTTGCTTTGCGTTAATGTTAAATATAGCTCTAAATACTGTGTAACAAAGGAAAGTTTTAATTGATGCTCAGTGCTTTAATCTGGATACCAATGTTGGCTGCTGCCCTGATTGGGTTCTGGCCCGGTTCAGTGAGTTCTAAAATAGTTCGGGATGTCGCGATCGCCATTGCGGGTATAACTTTTATTCTTTCGGTAATTTTGGCAGTTCAGTTTGATGCCAGTACCAGTCAGTTGCAGTTTGCGGAATTTATTCCTTGGATAGATGTTTTGGGATTGAATTACAATCTCGGTGTTGATGGTTTGGCTCTGCCTTTGGTAATTTTAAATACTCTGCTGACAGGAATAGCTATTTACGCTACGGATGAGTCGATCCGCAGACCTCGACTTTATTATTCTTTGATTCTGTTAATTACTGGCGGCGTAACAGGGGCTTTTTTATCTCAAAATTTGCTGCTATTTTTCCTATTTTTTGAGGTAGAATTGATTCCGCTTTACCTGTTAATTGCGATTTGGGGAGGCGAGCGTCGGGGTTATGCTGCTACTAAGTTTTTAATCTATACTGCATTTTCGGGAATTGTGCTGCTGGCTGCTTTCTTGGGGACTGGTTGGCTTAGCGGTGCTTCTAGTTTCGATATGGTGGCGGCAGCGGGCGCATCGCATTTGCAAGGAGGATTGCCATTGCCTTTGGTAAGGCAAATTGTTTTGCTGGCAGGGGTGTTGCTGGCTTTTGGAATTAAGATGCCTTTGGTGCCTTTTCATACTTGGCTGCCGGATGCTCACGTAGAAGCTTCGACGCCGGTTTCGGTGCTGCTGGCGGGGGTGCTTTTGAAGCTGGGAACTTATGGGATGCTGCGCTTTGGTTTGGGTTTGTTTCCCGATGCGTGGGCGGTGGCGGCACCTTGGTTGGCGAGTTGGGCTGTGGTAAGCGTGCTTTACGGGGCTAGTTGCGCGATCGCCCAAAAAGATATGAAAAAAATTGTAGCTTACAGTTCGATCGCTCACATGGGCTACATTTTGTTAGCTAGCGCCGCAGCTACTCCGATTAGTATGCTGGGAACTGTCTTGCAAATGGTTAGCCACGGTTTAATTTCGGGGCTGCTATTTTTGAGTGTCGGCGTTGTTTACAAAAAATCCGGCACCCGCAACATCGATGTGCTCAAAGGTTTGTTCAATCCCGATCGCGGTTTGCCGATGATTGGCAGTTTAATGATCCTCGGCGTGATGGCAAGTGCCGGCATTCCGGGTTTGGCTGGATTTATTGCTGAATTTTTGATATTTCGGGGCAGTTTGCCAGTATTTCCGGTGCAAACTTTCCTCTGCATGATCGGCACTGGTTTAACTTCAGTTTACTTTTTAATTATGGTCAACCGCGCCTTTTTCGGCCGCCTTTCGGATTTGGTGGTAAATTTGCCGCAAGTCCGCTGGCGCGATCGCATCCCTTCGCTGATTTTAGCAATAATTATCGCAATCATGGGAGTGCAGCCGGGAGTTTTAGTTGCTTTGAGCGAAAAAACTGCGATCGCAATGGCAGCTAATGTGCCACCGCAAGTTAAAGTGATTGCTCAAAACTTAGACTGATAGGATGTCCGGTCGCTCGACCGCAATCCAATTCGTTTGTAGTGAGGAATGCCAGTCATCCTACAATTGTGAGGACGGCCATACTCACTGCAAACAAACGCCGCCTGCATAAACCGTAAAAACTCCGGTTTCTTCGAGATAGAGTGCTTCCTGGAGGGGAGATATTTTTATATCAAAATAAAGTAAATATTTATGTTTTAAGTAGCCAACATTGCCAAAAATGCTACTATAATAGCAGAGCTATAAACCGTAAGTAAAAAAATAGTTATTAAATTCAGGCTGAATCCAGATGAAAAGTACCGTATTAAAACCGTCTGCCCATCCCCTATCCGCATACATTGACCTCTTGGAATCAGGAAAAGCTTTACTGCCTGATTCTACGGAAAATGTAGTTGAAGTTGTCGGCGTTCTTAAAAGTTATGGTATTGTTTTAGATGCCTATTCTCGCAATCTCAATTATATTGCAGAAGAACAGTTTTTAGTGCTTTTCCCGTTTTTTAAATATTTCAATGGGGAAGTCACTCTGCCGAAGTTAATGCGCTATTTGTGGCACGACAGGATTAATTTTGAGTATGCTGAGTATTGCATGAGAACAATGCTTTGGCACGGCGGCGGGGGTTTGGACAGTTATTTGGATTCCCCGGAATTTAGCCGTTTGGCCGAAAAGGCGATCGCGGCTAAATTGAAAGGCAATTTTTTCATGCAGGCACTACACAAAGCATTTCCTAATTTTTTGCCGGAACAAGTGCGGATGCTGGCTTACTACACCGGCCTCGGTCAGTTTTGGCGGGTAATGAGCGATTTGTTTATGGACTTATCTGATTCCTACGATCGAGGGGAAACTAAGTCTATTTCTGATGTAGTTGATTTTGTCAAAGCCGGTTTAGTCGCCGCAGCCAGCCTACCGATTACCTACAGCGTCAAGATTGGCTCTCAAGTCTACGATATCCTGCCAGCGACGGCTAATTTGACATTTTTACCAGATGTAGCCGTGCCTTATGTAGAGGCTGTTTTCTTTCGGGGCACGGCATTTTTTGGCACAGTTTCATACAATGCTCAAGCTCATCAAATTCCGGGAGAACAAAAAGAATTTGCCTACGGTGCTTTGTTTGCTGACCCTTTACCTATTGGAGGTGCAGGGATTCCCCCAACTCAATTGATGCAAGATATGCGGCATTATTTGCCGGAGTATTTGCAGGAAGTTTATCGCACTAGCTGTCGCGGTGAAGATGATGTGCGGGTGCAAATTTGTCAGAGTTTTCAAAAGTCGATGTTTTGCGTGACGACGGCGACTATTTTTGGTTTAGCACCTCATCCAATGAATACCTCCGATCCAGAGGAAAAAAAGGCTAATCGAGCTTATTTAGAAGGTTGGATGGATCGATTTGGGACTTCTCGCTTGGATTGGGCAAATCAGCCCACTAACCGGGCCTGTCAGTTGTTTCCCGAACGGTAGAAGGGCGACTGGTTTTTAGGGCGCAAGGTCTCTCGAAGTTACAACAATATTACCTGCTTGGACAATTGCTTTCTTTTGGAGCGCGAAAGCTCATCCTGGCGATCGAAATGATATCACGTCCCGTCAAATAGCCGTTATAAGGCAGGTAGTGAAAACTTCAGTCCTCAAACTTTTATGAGGACTGAAGTCATCCCTACCAAACAATTTTAGAGTAGTCATTTTAGCGGACATAATATGACCTGATAAACTGTTTGTTTTCGGGTCATTTTGATTGCTTTCATAAGAGATATATCCGCTAACGCTTAGACTGGTAATGACAGGATAAAGCACTTCTTATTTCCGAACTATCTAGATTCGGACTAGAAGACTCAGGCCGTGAGAGTCCGTGCCACAAGTTCCAAGCAAACCATAAGTTTCGGCTAAATCTTTGACTAAAGCAGTTTGTTTGGGACTCGGTTTCCAAGGATTTGGATTACCGTAAGCATAGTAAATTTCTACACCGTCAATGCCGAAACGGGCTGCTTCTGGGATTAGTTGATCTGCGGTCGATCGATACCTGCAAGGATGTGCGAGAACTGCTAAACCTCCTGCTTCATGAATAGCTTCAATTACCCTGGCTGCTGAATAAGCATAAGTACCTTCAGTGCTTTTACCTCGTAGGTATGGTTGGAGACTGGGATGTTGCGGATCGAAGGCGTAACCGAGAATGTGTACCTCATTGTTGAGCAATTCGGCATTAATTTCAGCGCCTGTCCAAAGACTAGGTGCTTCGCTATTTTTGTCGGGATGGTTTAATTTCCAATTATCCAGCCAAAGTTGAGCTTTAACGTAGCCTTGGGTGCTGTGGTGGTCGGTGATAGCGAAGCCTTTGAGACCTCCGGCTATGGCTTGTTCCATCAATTTCTCTGGCTGCAATCGCCCGTCGGAGTAGACTGTGTGCATATGAAAGTTATAGGAACCCGGACAGCTATCGGCATCAATTGTCTGAAAGACTTGTTTGAGTGCTGAGATATTCTGGGCTTCTGGTTTGAGACTAGAAGCGGGGGAGGTAGCGAAATTGACAGCCATAAACGTTATTATAGAAAAAACTAGCTTTGTTTAATATATCTAATAAATTGATATGTTGCACCTGTGGCAATAGTCGGCTGTAGGATTGAAACATCTGGCGGATTGTTGCGTTCGGCACAAGATATCAATTCACTCGCACATCTTGCACAATTCTTTACCCAGAATTTTATCGTCGGGTGGGGGCGGGTTTATGAGATTATTGATTTTAGGCAATTATATTTGGTAAAACTCGTCTCGGACGGTTTTTTGACAAGGCCACAAGATATCAATTACTCCCACATATTGCATCATTCTTAACAACAGGCAAGATGCCTGTTCTACAAAGAGTAAATTTTCTTGTGGGGTGGGCATCCTGCCCGCCCTCGAAAGGTTTGTTGACAAGGCCACAAGATATCAATTCAATCGCACTTTAAACCTGCGGCTGCGGCGGTGGGAAATTCGATCGGCACAAAGGTAACGCCATATATTGCTGTAGAACAGGGTACAATATGCGCTACTCGTTTGGGAGGATTTTTCCGATTGCCAGTCTTCGAGTCAAACTCAATTATACCCGTGGCTCCCTCGGCTTTAAAGTGTGGATCGGCTAAGGTTTTTTGCATTCCTTCGCGAGTGGGTTGCGCCTGCATTTCTAGGGCTTTAATCAGCGTCCGGGCGGCGTCGTAGGTTAAAGCCGATCGAGTATTTACCGGGCCTCCCCACAATTTTTCCGCGTTTATAGGAAATTTTTTGTCAAAGCTTGCTAGCGGATGCCAAAACAGGGATATTCCCAGTTTTTCAACAGATTTTAGCTGTTTTGCTACTTCTAGCGTTCTCGGCTCGTACAGCGTCCATGGCCCGACAATCCAATTGCGATCGCCGTTAGCTTTTATCATTTCGATCGCATTTTCTACGGACTTAGTTACTTGACCGTCTGGAAAGAGTGCTATGGCTTTTATTCCGGCTTTCTCAACTTCTTCGATCGCTGCTTCTGCGTTGAAATCATTTTTGGATAAGTTCTCATAATTTCTGAGTCTATAAGTTTTACCTCCTTTGGCTTCAAATTGCTCGGTAAATTGTTCCCACAAAGAATAGCTGAACGGACTGTCGGGATTGTAAAAAACAGCAACTTTTTTTCGCCCCACGCTCAACAATTGATTTACTAACCCTTCAGCTTCTACGCTAGTTGTCGGAGCCGTCCGAAAGAAAAATTTTCGGGGTTTTCGGGTCAGTTCTTCTGTGGTGCTTCCCGGCGAAAGGGCGACTAATTTATGGCGATTGTAAATATCTACTGTTTCCACAGTCATGTCGCTAGTATAATGTCCGATGAGTGCTAGAATATCTGGCCGCTCGACTAGGTAATTTGCTCTTTGAACTGCGTAGGATTTAATATTTCCGTCATCAGCAATGATGACTTTAAGACCTTTTCCGTTAATAGCTTTTGGTTGGAGAAATCCTTGACCCGGAAAATCTCGCTTGCTCTCATTGGAGATGAGACTTAAATTAACTTCTGTTTGAGCTTGAGCAATGCCGCGCAGCAGCTCTTCGGCTAAGTTGGCGTTGGCGATGCTACCGTCTTGATTTCTGCGGATGGGAACAACAATGGCGATGGTATAATACTCTGCACCGCTCGCTTCCAGCAGGGCATTGTTTATGTAAATTAAAGTTTCCGGATCTCTGCGATCTTCCCTCCATGACTGTTTGAGCAATTTAAAAGCTTCTGGATAATTTGAGTCGGCAAATTCGCTAATTCCTCTTTGTTTTGACCAAAGGGCGGAGGTTTGTACTAGAAGTTTTTCGCCAGAACTTACACCATCTGCGGATGCTGTAGTCGGCGTTGGCTGTGCGGAAATTCTGGGGATTAGCGGGGAAATTCTGGGGATTAGCGGCGAATTTTTGGGGCTTAAAAGTACGATCGCCAATGCAGTAGCACTTCCCACAGAACCTAACAACAATCGGCGAAAGTGCGATTTCCCAGAACCCGGAGTTTTGACTACCGGAGGTTCAGGTGGCGGAGGTTCGGCTACGGGAGGTTCAGGTAGCGGAGTTTCGAGTAACGGAGGTTCAGCTAGCGGAGGTTGTGCAACTAACAAATCCAAGTGTTGCAAAATCTCATTCAGGGATTGGTAGCGCTCTCTAAAATTCCAGCGCACCATCTCAGTTAAAATATTTCTCAAACCGTCGCTAACTTGTACCGCAGGTCGATCGGGTGTTGAGTAATGCCAAATGACCTCGCCAGTTTCCCGATCGAGGAGAAAAGGGGGAGTTCGCCCGGTGAAAGCTTCAATAGCGGTAATTCCTAGCGCGTAAATGTCATTGTAAGGTTGCGGTAACGCCTGCGGATTGTATTGTTCGGCGGGCATATAACCGTTAGTGCCGATCGCCTGGGTTGTTAATATTTCACCTGTAGAGTTAACGCTAAGAGTGGCTATTTCTCTGACCGCTCCAAAATCAATTAAAACAATTTCTCCATTGGATTCGCGTCGCATTAAGTTATCAGGTTTAATGTCGCGGTGTACAATACCTTCTTGGTGAACAGATTGTAATATTTCCAGAACTTCCAGCAAAAAAGCAACGGTTCTTTCCTCGTCGATCCACCCCTGACCCGCAACGAGTTCTTGACGGAGCTGATATCCTTGAATGTATTCTTGAACTAAGTAGAAATGGTCGTTTTCTTCAAAGCTATCGAACAATTCGGGAATGTGCGAGTTATTCCAGAGACGGCGCAGGGCGCTAGCTTCGCTTTGAAACCGCCTCCTTGCTTGTTCCAAGACGCGCGGCTCTTCCGATCGGGGAAAAGGAATTTCCTTAACAACGCACCAAGGACGATCGGGTGTGTTTATTTGTTCAGCCAGGTAGGTTCTAGCAAACCCTCCCGCTCCCAACAGGTTGATAATTTGATAGTTTTCGTGCAGGATATCCTCTGGGTTGAGACACATACATTTTCCAAAATTTATTGAGAAATTGCGGTTCTTAATGTGGATTAAAACAAGCCTGAATTAGGTGAGGGATGTCTGGCACTCGGTAATTAGTAATTGATAATTAGTAATTGGCAATCGATCGGCGAGTACCTAACTGACTTGAAAACTGCTCTACAAGCTTTTTCGCTACCAGATGCAGGCTGATATTATATCAAAAACGGGCAATCGATCGAACTCGCTTTAACAAGTTAGCCCGGGGTGTCAGCCAGCGAAATTTCATTCGGGCGATCGAATATTGCAAGTCGGCCGGGGCGGGTTTACAGGATCTCGGATTTGTACTGAATATCGCGCGCGAACCCTTTCAAGCTCGTACTCGAATATGCTGTACTTGTTATTCGAGTACGACCTTGAACCCTACAGAAATTACGGTCAATATGACACACTCTACAGCAAGCTGATGACTAATGACTGATGACTGCTGACTAATTAAGTTTCCCCTAACTTGCTGAGTACAAAAGCAACCAGAAACCCGCCGACAGTAATTAATCCGGCAAAATCGTGAGTTTCCTCGAAGGCTTCGGGAATCATGGTATCTGAAATCATTGCTAAAATACCGCCCGCTGCTACGGCGGTAGTTGCGGCTATTACTTCCCCAGAAAAGTGGCTAAAAAGCGTATATCCTAACAATGCTGCGATACCGGAAATAACTGCGATCGCGCCCCAAACTCCAAAAACGTAACCGATCGATCTCCCTGCTTTTTTCATGCCGGCGGCGCTAGAGAGCCCTTGGGGAATGTTGGAGAGAAAAATTGCCGCTACAGTCACCCAACTGACAGCGCCTCCAGAAATCATGCTGACGCCAACAACGATCGACTCCGGTATCCCGTCTAACAGCGCGCCGAGGGCGATGGCGGATTAGCCATCGCCTGACTCTGTTTTAGCTGGGTGCAAATTGCCCGATCGTTTGCGGTGTTTGGCTCCCTGCTGACTCAAAAACCAATTGGCGGCTGTGTAGACAGCAGCGCGCCCCAAAAAGCCGATCGCCGTCGAGTCGAAACCGCCGCGCTTGTAAGCTTCATCCATCAGTTCAAAGGATAGCGCTGAAATCAGCACACCGGCGCCAAAAGCCAATTGTCGCGATCGCGCGCTGGGGAATGCTCACAAAGTAACCCACCCCCGCTCCCAGTAGCAAGGCAGAACCCCCCACTAAACCCCAAAATCCTGCCTGCAACCACACTGGAAACATCAGCCCTACCTCAGAGGATAATTTTTTATGCCCGCCTAAAAATTATATATAGGACTTACGGATGGGGGCCAGAAACCGGGTTTTTTACCTAATTCACTAAGTACATTGCTCATAGTTAGAGTTGCTAGTGTTCCCATCAACATTAACTTTTTTACCCCAGGATGCGATTGACTCGAAACCAGCGATAGCCGTAGGCTTCTAACGGAAGAGAGGGCTGATTTTTTTAACTAGCATTATTCAATCAATAATAACGATTTTTGCTCCTTATCGCCGTCTCCGCTGACGGATATCCTGGTTCAAGAATTAGATAAGTGAACCCACCAATCGTTGCGGCAATCATGTGAGAAATCACCCGGCTTTTGACTTCGTTTGTGCTGTGTTGGATCTCTAGATAAATTAAGAATGAACTGGCAGCAAGGGATGCGAATAATAAACATTGACCGCTCAGAAATTTGACTAAAGCTAAGACTGTTAATACCGTCGCAGTTGGTAGCAGTGCTAGGAAAAATTATCCCGGTAATTTTCAACGGCGTCTGAAAGAACGATTTGCTCCTTCTAATGGTTTTAAGCTCGAACGTTTTGGCTTCCTTTGATTCCTCTACAAAGCCAATAAAAGAGCCGTGTAAATTCCAGCACCAAGAGCAAATGCCCAAAACCGACTTTCTCGTTCTTCTGGCAATTCTTCTTTGAGGACGTTGAGAACAATTCCTCCGGCTAAAAAAGCAAATAAAACTGCGATCGCAGTTTTTCCAATTTCAGTAGCGCTACCCAACACCCACCCCACAATAATAGCTGCTGCTAGTATCCAGCGTCCGATGCGGTCATAAATATGCTTGTGGTGTTCCCGCAAACCAGAGTCGTTCACTGCAAAGTGCAGTGCCATTGCACAAGAAAACAACAGCAGATTGGTAATGCCCGGTTGTTCCCGATGCACCAGCAGATAGCCAATCAGAGCGTTGTAAATTGAAAAAGAGGAAATGTGCAACCAAAAAACACCAAGACTGGTCACATCTTCTTCGCCACGCTGACGAGATAAATTGGCAATTTGCTCCAGGCCGTAAAATACAGTCAATCCTAACAAAGCTATTAAATAAACGTGGTGTTCTAGATAGGAAATAACTCCGGCTTCTACTTTCTCTAATACCGCTTGGTGCAGATTTAATTCCGGTAAAATATGCACAAAAACATAAGCTACTGAAACCCCACCCGCCGCTGAAAGCCAGCCACTGCGAGGAATAGGAGCAAACCGCAACTTGCCGCAAAATAAATGTGTCAGCGCTAAACCAATGGCGATCAGCGCGCTTAAAGCTAAAGTATTAGGAGCCGATCGTAAAGCTGTTGTTATTACCATAATTCTGCTCAACCAAATTAATCCTGTTTTAAAGCTTTAATGACTTGGTGATAGCGCTCTTGGACATCTTTCTGGTCTTGCTCCTGAGAGATTTGTTCGCGGCTACTATTTAAAATCATCTCCGCCTGACGGCGTAAAGCTTCTCGTTGTTTGGAACTGTGGGTGTAAGTGGCGATGCAAGCTATAACTTCCAATAAGCGAATTGTTACCGCCACATCTGATTTACTATACTGGCGAATTTGGTTAAAGGCAGCATCGACTAACCCTTCAAACGTCACTCCTTCAACAATGACGCGCAAATTCTGTTCATCGTCGTAGCGATACGGCGAGGGAAAATCCCTTTGAGCGAGGCGGGATAATCCGGCGCTGACTCGATACCGCCATCAACGTTGGGATAAACCAGTAGCTAGAGTGCAGCGAGTCCCAAAGTTTGCTTAACTTGACATTTTTCATGAGTTGGGGTCTGGTTAAGATTGTCCGTTGCCGTCTTGTTGCGCTCGCAGTTCTATTAGTTTTTGCAGAGAACCGCTGATGCTGTGGGGTTTGGGAACTTCGCCATTACCAACGGGCCATCCTTCTCGTTGACGTTGGCGATCGCCATCCGTCTCTTCGGTTTGGTCGTGAAACAAAATTTGCTGCGTAGGAAAGGGCAAGTCGATGCCGTTGGCAGTCAGCTTTTTTTTAATCGCAGACAGCACCTTGTCCCGCGATCGCAGATCGTCAATTCGTCGCGGCGGAGCAATCCACCATCGAGCGCGGATATTGACGGTACTTCCTGCAAGTTCCATCAGCAGCACGTCAGGAGCAGGGTCATTCAAAACCTCATCCACATTGTGCATGGCTTCCATCATTAACTGCTTGGCGAGGTCAATATCATCGCCGTAGCCGATACCAACGTCGTATTCCATCCGGCGTTTATCAAAGGCGGTATTCACCATAACAGAATTGGTGAACAATTCGGCATTGGGAATTACAATCCGGCGACCATCATAGGTTCGGATTGTTGTAGCGCGAGTTTCAATACTTTCTACCGTTCCCTCAAAGTTTTTAAACACAATCTGGTCATCGATTTGGAACGGTTCCGTCAAAAGAATTAGGATACCAGCTAGGAAGTTTTGTAAGATATCGCGAAAGGCAAAACCAATCGCTACCCCGCTAATTCCCAGCAGTTGCACCAAATCGCCTGCTCTAAATGTGGGAATTACAATCGACAAGGCAATAAACAGACCAACCAGAACAGTAATACCCTGCGCTAACCTTCCCAACACCAGTCCCAAATTCCGGGATTGGCGGTGGTTGCGGGTAAGTCGCCTGACCGCTCTCTTAATTGACCTTCCAACAAAGAAAAAGATTGCAAAAACAAGGAACGCTAGTATCATATTAGGCAGCAGGACAATGAAGCTATTGATCATGCTTTCAATCTTGTCCCAGACTCCGGATATTTCTGCTGTCATAAAACTTCCTCTTGCATCAGTTGTTATTGATAGTATTAAAATTAGCCATGTCAAACTCTATCTTAAGGCTGTAGATTACTGTAACGTGAGGCTAATTTAGGATTTACACAGCGACAGTAAATATTGGGGATGGTTCGTTACGCAGAAAGCTAACGCACCAACAATTTTTTTCAAGTGGATATCGAAGCCACATCTTGACCGTTGAGTTTTTGTGCGATCGCATCCAGCACCTTCTGTTCTGCTTCGGAAACCTCTGGGCTACTTTCGGCAATGCGACGGCATTGAGCTAATAGCGGTACTGCAAAGTCGGGGTTAAGTTGCTCTAACAATGTATCCAATGGTTTGGGAGACTTGATGTTAGCAGCAATCCTTTTGAGAGAATCGGCATTTAATTGCAATGCCTTCAATTCTGGCAGAATATCTTCCCAGTTTTTGTTGGGATAACTTGCCAAAATCATGTGAACCATAATTTGATCCATCCCTGCTTGCTGCGCGATCGCAACATGGAGATATTTCTCGCTTTGTTGCTGGATCGCCTGCAGCGTTTCGGTTCCAGGTTCTTCAGTCTTGATTTGGGTCTACATTCGGCACTTGATTCGGTATATTAACGCCGCCCTGTTGTTGTACTTGATTGGCAATTTCTCCAGCATTAACAGCGACAGCGCCAACAGCACCCGATATTCCGCTTGCTAATAACTAAGAACTAAGTGCTAATGTAGTTCCCCAAAGAATTGCTGGATTCAAAAGTGCTGTTTTCATGGTCATTGGGCCGCAGCTTTGAGCCATCACCCAACCGCCTAAAAATAGGGAAATCAGCAAACTGATAATCGACAAAATTACGACCCCAAAACCAACGGAACCTGCATCCGCACCTGTTGCACCGACGCTTAATCCGATCGCCATTGCCAAAGCGCTTAAACCCAGTTGAGTGCCCAGAGCGATCGCAATTCCTGCCAAAATTGGCCCCCACCTCACTTGGTCGTGATAATCCACCAGCGGATTGACGATTCTAGGCTCAGTGAGTTGACTGCCCGATCGATCTGGATAAGTCATAAAAGATTAACCCCTGCGTTACGTTGTGCCTTTTTTCCTTGAGGGTAATTTAATTTTACTTAATCATCATTACCAGAATATCTACCGATGGGCATAATATTTTTAAGTTGAAAATTTTAAATATCAAAAGTAGTAATTTAGCTCATAAAATCGAAATCTCCTTTTAAAAAAAACCAGCAGCTAGTTTAGAGATGGCCTTAATTTTGTAGGATATCCCGTAGTTAAGGTGATAATAAAACCTAATAAATCCTTGTGAGAGTTGGTGGCAGAAAGGTTGTAGGTTGGCTCCACCCAACCTACAAATGATTAGATAAATTTATAACATTCAGTATAGTAAAGCTAAATTCATCCACCTAAAGATAGAAAAATATAAAAAAATATCGCTATCTTGATGATTTTCAATTTGCTGAATCATTCATAAGAAGCAAGTATGAGAACTGATATCTATCTAAAGTAAATGCACAAGTTGATTAAGATAGTACAGGAAACAACAATGTTACTTTACAAAATTGAGGATTTTAATCCCAACTACCGCCAAGCAGCTTTTGAGGAGGACGATATCAAAGGGCTGGATGTGTATGCCGGAAATACCGTTGATAACTCCCATCAACATTAACTTTTTCAACCCTGGATTCGATTGACTCGAAACCAGCGATAACCGTAGGCTTCTAAGGGAATAGAGGGCGAGTCCGCATCGAGAGATTCATAGAGGCGATCGCCAAATAAATCGAACAGATGGCTGTATTCCTGAGATTTCAGCGTAGCGGTACAAGGTTTGTCGGCTAGATTGTGGACAGCAATCACCGTCCTGCCTTGCCAGTCGCAGCAGTGGGCTAAAACCGAGGGAGAGTCGGTTTCCAGAATGTGCCACTTGCCCCTACCCAACTCAGGACATTGCTTGCGGATGCTGATTGCACGTTCCATCCAGTTAATTAATGAGCCAGGATCGCGCTGCGCTGCGAGGACATTGACTTGTTTGTAACCGTATTCTCCGTGGGCGATCGCAGGTCTGGCAAGGGCATCAGTTGTGGCCGTCGAGAAGCCGCCATTCGCTGCATCTGACCATTGCATCACCGTGCGGACGCTGCCTCGACCTTCCAGCGAAAGATCGTCGCCCATGCCAATTTCTTCGCCATAGCGCAGCATGGGTGTACCAGGCAGGGTGAAAAGCAAGCTGTAGACCAGTTCAATCCGGCGGCGGTCACCTTTCATCATCGGTGGTAAGCGACGACGAATCCCGCGCCCGAAAATTTGCATAGTTTTCTCAGGGGCAAACGCTGCAAAAATTTCCTCTCGTTCCGATGAAGTAATGCGGTCTAGCGTCAGTTCATCATGGTGGCGCACAAAATTAAGCCACTGACAAATATCAGGAATATCCGGTAAGGTTTTTAGTCCATCGCGCATTGCTGTGGATTCTTGACGCGCCAGGGCCAAAAACAGATGCTGGTTCAGCAAAAAGTTGAACAGGATGTGCATTCTGTCGCCCTTAGCAAAGTAGATAGAAATTTGATCGCGATCGACATTTGCTTCTGCCAGCAACACAGCATGACCCTGACGCGATGACACAAACTCTCTCATTTCTTCCAAGAAACCTCGCAGGTTTTCGGGGTCTGCACCTTCGATGCCAATTCCTTTAATTAAAAAGGGAACAGCATCAATGCGAAATCCAGACACGCCCAGTTCTAGCCAGAAACCCATAATTTTGCAGATTTCTTCTCGTACTGCCGGATTGGCAATATTCAAATCAGGCTGTTCTTTATAGAAATGATGCAAATAGTAAGCGTTTGCTTGTTCGTCGTATTCCCAAATACTGTCCTCGGCATCGGGAAACACCAGCACTTCTGGAGCGGTTTTGGGTGGATTTTCTGACCACACGTAGTAATTGCGATACTTGGAGTTTTTATCGCTTTTGGCTGCAACAAACCAAGGATGCTGATTGGACGTATGATTTACTACCAGATCGATCAGCACCCGAATTCCTCGTTCCCTTGCTTGGTGCATGAACTCGACAAAATCTCCCAGGGTTCCCAGTCTCGGATCAATGTTGTAGTAATCCATCACGTCGTAACCATTGTCCCGGTTAGGGGAAGGATAAAACGGCAGCAACCACAAACAAGTAATTCCTAACGCGGATAAATAGTCTAGGCGGTTGATAAGTCCTTGAAAGTCTCCTACACCATCGCCGTCGGAGTCCATGAAGGTTTCAACATCGAGGGAGTAGACAATTGCGTTTTTATACCAGAGGTGTTTCATTACAGTACATTTCCTAATAGAGAAACGGTGTAACATGGCTTTGTTCAGAAACCCGGTCACTGGATCATTTAGGAAGCTGAATGCCACGCTTATAGCTCATCTTTCGGAATATGAGCCTTAGTCCTGTTTGTCCCAATTAAAAATATATTTATCAATATAAAGGTAGATGAAATCTCTATCAAGATAATAAATAAATTACGTTTTTTAAATAAAAAAGCGGTTGCTCAAGCTGACTACCATTAGCAGGAGCGATCGCTACCAATTTCCGATTAGATGTTCATCCAAATAGCCCAGTTGTTTAGCTTGTAGCTGCACTGTCTTCGCTCTCTTTCACCAAGACAGTGCAAAACCAAAAACCTTAGTTAAATCGGCCAGCGGTTGTAAGTCCTGACGGCCTAGGAGTTGTGTTTGCCTTTAGCGATCGCTAATTTTGCCAACTACTCTTCTACCCAATTGAGTAACCCAAGAGAAGTAACAGCTCCAAAAAAGTGAGCGCCAATCAGATTGACGTTGGCCATCGTCACAAAAATATCTAGGGAACGAATCACATTTTCGGGCGCATAAGCTGCCATCGCTTGCGGTTGACTAAGAGTTTTCGCTAGAACTACAGCAACTGTTTCTTCAGAAGCGACAAACGCGATTAATACCCCCACCAAACTAGAAACTAATCCAATCCGTAAGGTGTGAGTAATATGTTCTTTGCTGGGATATACCTGGGAATTTTCGGCGTGCAAAAGTCGCCCTAAAAGCCTATAGCGAAAATCCCAAAAAATTCTAAAGCACAGCAATAACAGACCAACTACCGCTAAAAATATGCCGAACCCAATACCTGCATTATTATTGGTTTGATCGCTCATGTTGCGACCCAACATAGCAAATACTAAAACAATGCCGGAAATAGCACCCAAGAATAACTGTATCCAGAAGCTAAATCTACTAAACAAGCGAAAAGTTGCGACGAATTCAGTTTGGGTCAGCGGTTGCGACAAGGACTCTGGTTGATTCAGTTGATTCATTATATACACCTTATTGCTGAATTGATCATGAAAGCAAACGACGTAAGAAATAGGTTCTGCTTGTCTTCCTGTCGCAAGCGATCGCCTTGTGGTTAGCTATTAGAGTTTTCCTGAAAAGTCAGTTAAGGGCAGGACAGGATGCCGGATCTTTGGGAACCGAATTCGGCAATTTCCGGTAAATAAAAGGTTGAACTCAACACACGCACTGCCGTTGTGGTTGATTTGATTTTCCTCAAATCCTCCCGGTTCTGAACAATCAACTTCTTGCGACAATGGGAATTTAAAGTCTTAAAAATCGACTTACGCAAAACGTCTATTGTCTTTGTTCACCATCTCAAAATTTTGCTTCTATTCTCTATTTAATCTAACTAGCCCAACCTTGCCATCTGTCTGATGTTATAAAAAAATATCCATCTGATGGAAGATGAATGAGAAAAAATTTATGATAATGCTTTAAGTTAAGTGCGAGCGATCGCACTATTGGCGATAGATGCTTGATTCCCAACAGCCGCACTGGGGCGCATCCATTCTTGCAACGTCCATAAGCCCGTTATGGCACCTATTCCAGATTCCCAACTATTCATATGGGAGTTTGGAGCTATTGGTTGCAAGCAAGATTACCCGGACAAATTTTTGACCACCTTTCCAGTATTGACGATTTAACCCAACAAATTTAAACAATTTTTAGCTGAACCAATCCGCATATTTATCTGTTGTATTCCCACTCTCTAAGCCTGATTATTCATAGCTTATTAATTATATTTTTTACCATACTTCTGGTAAATCCGATGCCTTACCGCCACGTAACTATCAGCATTTTTCCCGATTTTTACCGTCAGCGAGCCGATGAAATTATCTCAAAAGGCGAAGAGGGTTTAATGGGTTGGTTGGCAGGCATTGCATAAAGCATGAGTTTTATTGCTATAGCAATCCTTGCAAGAGTCATAAATCTTTTACCCCACCCCAACCCTCCCCTGAGTAAGGGGAGGGAGTAAGAAATTTACCAATGATTTAGGCTTACTATATTACGAGCATTATTAATTTCTTTGCTTTGCAAGTGACACTGCTTTGTGTTAACGGTATTGTGGCATTTATCTTCGCTTTCATTCCTGATATGGGCGAATTTTTAAGCGTAATTTTAGCCGGGTTGCCTTTATTAAATTCGCCTTGGAAAGCAGGCTAAGTGTTGTTGCTATATTTCCTAATCAAACAAATTGTAGGAGGCAATTTTGTCACCCCTATCCTTATGAATAAGCAGGTATATTTGCTTTCCAATTACACCTTAGCACTCAAGACAGTATTTAGATTTTTATTGATTTTTTTGGGATTATTTTTAGGGCTACCAATTCTAATTGTTATTCAAATTTGGCTTCAATAAGTTTTAATCAAAGATATACTAGACCGCTGGCAGACTGCTCCATCAGGGAACCCAGGATATAATCCATAAAGCGATATTTGTCAAGCCCAATTAATGTGAAGTTTATCAATCAATCAACTCCTGACACTCCCGCTCAAGACTGATGAAAAAATATCTAAACAAGCTAATAATTAAATTAATAGAGAATAATATAAATTATTTGTTTAAAAACTCAGTTAACTGCAAAGGAATTCACCATATGCCTATGCCAGCAGTCGTTAACAACTAAAGTATAAAAAATATGAAACGGGACAACTCACCCACCGACAGCATTAAAGACTCAATTGGACAGGCAGCTTCTCATCCCTGGTTTGAGCGACTGGCAAGATTGGGATATGCTTCCAAAGGCTTAGTTTACTTTATTGTCGGTTTTCTAGCAGCACAAGCAGCCTTTAGTATGGGCGGCAGGACAACCGATACTAGCGGTGCATTATCAGAAATTGTTAACCAACCCTTCGGTAAATTTCTGCTATTTCTGGTAACGATTGGCATTATTGGTTATGCCCTTTTGCGTATCGTTCAGACAATTCTCGACCCAGAACACCAAGGACAGAAAATGGATGCCAAGCGAATTGCCCAACGCATTGGCTACGCCTTAAGTGCTTTAGGTTACGCAGGTTTGGCTTTAACGGCTGTAAAACTGATAATGGGTTCGGCCGTTAGTAAGAGCGATTCAACCGAAGATTTGACAGCCCAAATTTTAGCGCAACCGTTTGGACAATGGCTGGTAGGATTGGCGGGATCAATTGTTATTGGTGTAGGATTTTCTTATTTCTACGAAGCATATAAAGCCAAATTTCGCCGCCATTTCAAGCTAGATGAAATGAGCCCAACCGAGCAAAAGTGGGCGACACGGTTGGGTCGATTTGGAATTGCTGCCCGTGGAATTGTTTTCGTTATAATCGGTTTTTTCTTCATTCAAGCAGCAAGGCTATCGGATGCTAGTCAAACGAAGGGATTGGGCGAGGTGTTGGCAATTCTGGCACAACAGCCTTTTAGCCCAGTGATTTTGGCTCTAGTACCTTTGGGTTTAATTGCCTATGGCATCTACTCGGTAATTGAAGCTCGCTATCGGCGAATTTTCCGCTCATAAGCTTGCCCGTTATACAGAAAGTTATGAATTTTAAGTGCAAGATTATTTTTGGTGAATTAAAAACGGCTCTAACTCAAAATTCATAACTTTTACTAGCCGTCCTGATTAAATCACCTGCTTTTAAGTCTGGATATTTTAACTCAAAACTCAAAATTCAAAACTCAAAACTCAAAACTTAAAATTCAAAACTCAAAACTTAAAATTCAAAACTCAAAACTCCTTCCTAAAAACTTATGGCACAAATTGGTTATCACGCTTCCCACGAACAGTTTAAGCCCAGCGAACTGCTGAAATATGTCCAAATGGCAGAACAAGCTGGCTTTACCAATGCCCTTTCTTCCGATCACTTTCATCCTTGGAGTGAAGCGCAAGGACAAAGTGGTTTTGCTTGGTCTTGGTTGGGTGCAGCAATGCAAGCAACGCCGAGGCTTTCCTATCGGGTTGTTTGCGCTCCCGGACAGCGGTATCATCCGGCTATTATTGCCCAAGCTGCGGCAACTTTAGCAGAAATGTTTCCAAATCGTTTTTGGCTCACGGTTGGCAGCGGTCAAGCGTTGAACGAACATATTACTGGGGAGAAGTGGCCTACTAAGAGCGATCGCAACGCGCGCCTCAAAGAATGTGTCGATATTATCCGCGCCCTTTGGGCAGGAGAAACCGTCACCCATCGCGGTTTAGTGTGCGTAGAAGATGCAAAACTCTATACCCGCCCGGAAATTCTCCCATTAATTATCGGCGCGGCAGTTACCCCAGAAACCGCAGAATGGTTGGGCAGTTGGGCTGATGGATTAATTACTACTTCTCGCCCACCTGAAAAGTTAAAAAAAGTCGTCGATGCGTTTCGTCGCGGTGGGGGAGAAGGGAAACCAATGATTTTGAAAGTGCAGCTTTCCTATGACAGTAATGCAGAGAAAGCACTACAAGGTGCTCATCATCAATGGCGTAATAACATCTTCAAAACCAAAATGCTGACAGAACTGATAACACCCGATCAATTTGATGCCGCCGGGGAGTTTGTACAACCAGAAGAGTTATATCAACACGTCCGCATCTCGGCAGACCAAGAGCAGCATCTTGAGTGGTTGCAAAAAGATATTGAATTGGGGTTTGATGAACTAATTTTGCACAACGTTAACCGAGAGCAAGAGCAGTTTATTGAGGTGTTTGGCGAAAAAGTAGTGCCAGGGCTGACAAAAAGTTGAGTCGTAATTATGATGCTACTGATATCATTCCGGCGCTGCCGGAATGATATCAAATCCGCGCTTCATCGTCGGGCGTAAAGTCGAATCAAGCTGCCAACAAATATAGCGCGCTATTTTCAGTTTTTTGACTCATAGTCAACAGTCAACTATCACCGACTGTGCAACTGGAATCGATATGACTTACCGACTAGCATTGTCAGAATCCTGAGTGCGATCGCTATCTCCCAAACCCAATGCGGTTCGCCACTTATCGGGATGGCGCGGCATCAGCATTCGCACATCACGATCGCGCAAGCCGATGCCAGCATCTTTGAAGGCAAGAACGATATGAAATGTCTGCTCAGCTTGTTGAGCTGCAACTGGCTCAGATTTTACTAAACAACTGGTCGCATAGATGCTAAACAACAAGGCTAAAAAGGCTGTACTTAATTAACGGCAAACGCCAGCAATTAGACATTATAAAGCTCCTCTTTTTTGGTAAGTTTAGTAATTTTTAAGGTTCGTATTTGCGCTTCAACCCACATGTGGTCGAAGAGAGCGCAACTACAAACCCTGGTTCAATTTATTCGCACTCTAACGCCCTTCCGTCTTCACGTCTAACTCTTCACGACGCAGTGTTTCCGTTGCCTCAACAATCTCCGTTTCAACTTCTTTCCTGATGTTAACTTCTTCGCGCACAAAAGCTTCTTTTTTGAGCTCAGCAGTCTCTTCGTAAACTTCCATACGCATCACGTTTTCCTGCTGGAATGGAGTATCCCGAGTTACTGGCGCACCTGCCTTCCCTGGAGTTACACTCTCAATTACAACTCGTTCTTTTTCTGTGGGAATTGAAACTCGTGCCGTTTCGGTTTCTACTCGCTTGCCAATTGCTACCTCGCCAACTTTGTGACGGCTTTTATCTGCAACCAGTCGTTCTTCGTAGAGTCGGAATTTGTGATGCTCGCGCTCGTTCATCTGATACAATTGAGGCTCTTGTTCGTAAGTGTAGGTGTTGCGGTCATGAGCAGCAGCCCTAGCTTGGTTAGAGACAGAAGGCGGCATAGAAACTGGTGCAGATGCCTCTACAGGCAATGATGCTTCTACAGGTGCAGACCCTTCTACAGTTAGAGTACGATAAACACCCCGCACTTGTTCTTCATAATCGTAATCAACCACCATCCCATCCTCATACTTGGGTAGTTTTTCTGCTTGGTCTTTACTGCTCAAACCCGTCGCGTAGATGCGCTCTGCATCAACCTCCACTCGACAAAGAGCAACTGGAACTAATACCTTCTTGCCAAAGATCCAGAAACCCGTGTCAACAACAAAATATCGGAAACGTCCTGTCTCATCAACTAGCGCCGTATCGATGGAGCCAATTTTCTCATCTGTATTTCCAGCATAGATATCCAGACCTTTGATATCTTCGCCATTAAAAGCAGCTTCGCGGTAGTTGGGATTAAAATCTTCAATTTTGTAAAGTAACATAGGAGTCCTTCCCTTTCTATCTACATCAACTTATGCCCCCATTTTAGATAGAACTCCAATTTGATGCTTCCTTCTTATGAAGGATTAAATGAAACAGAATAGTACGATGAGTATATTTATTTTAATTTTTTTATGTCTTTGGATAGAGGAAGTGTCATTTTTGCTCTACCTTCCGCACCCTCAAGTTTCACAATCGGTTTTTAACTGTTTTTATCAAAAAATAAAACTATAACTTATACTTTAATACCGTAAATTAACGGAGGTAAAACCTTTTATAGACATAATTTATTACTTTAAAGATAGAGTTATGTGGGCATTGCATATATTCATAATCTTCAAGAAAAAGCAGGAAAAAACGGGGGTTTTTCTGAGACAAAAAAGCAATAAACGAATAGAAAACTGCAACATCTCTTTAGACTTAGAGTAACATAATTTCTTGCGATGTAACCCGCGCCAAATAAGGTCTGGACTCCGGTGTTATGCCGTTCGACTCTTGTCATATAAGCATTGCAAAAATATGGTTTTCAGAAGGGATATATTTTGGGTAAACACAATAGCCATCAGTCACTCAGGAATAGCAATACCAATTTTTAATCATCATCTACAAAGCCACAAAAGTGTCACTGCTCCTATCCCCTAACCTCCAAGCAAGAATGCCCTCAGCAAAGTGATTTACTGCTGTCCATAAAAGGAGCTTGTTTTTTTGTTAAGTCAACAAATATCTGGATTTCGTCGATTTCGCTTACTTCGGGTATCGTTTCAACTGCCTCAGTTTCAGATAATCGTCCCCCTGTTTCTTTGCTGCAGTTGATGACACTATTGTGGGTGATACCAGTACAACGCTCAATTGGTCTCGCGCGCCATGCCATTACAGTAGATTGGTTAAGCAAATTTGTTTGGCATCCTCGGAATCTCCAGGCTCACTATAGGTTTCGACAAACTGGCACTTGCATTGCTTAAATCGATCGCACTGTTTTCCGTCTTGATGTCCATTTGTAAGTAAATCTTTACCCTTGCATTTGGGGCATTGCATTTTTGAACTTTGAACAACTTTGCCTTTATTATGCTACTCCCTATGTTTAAATATCATTAGGAATATATGCAATGCCGCCTCTTCCGCAAGCAATTTACCATAAATGATGACTAATGACTAATGACTAATGACTAATGACTAATGACTAATGACTAATAAAAACAAATTCCCCGGCCTAACCAGGGAACGAAAGATATTAAAAAAAGTAATGTTGTTTTAATAAATTGAATAGGCCAAAAAGCGGCGATAATTTAGTAGCAGCGCTTGTTGATTTGAGAGCGGAGGCCGGGGCGGGCATTCCTGTGCAGGTGCCGCACCCGATCGCATTTTCCAGTCTCAAGAAAACAGTTGCATTCATATTTGAGTACCAATTAAGCTTGGCTGCTGTTGCGAGTCTGGCTAGCCAGCTCCAACAGTTGCGCCCAGCGTTTTTGGACTTGTTTGGGGGTGCATTTGAGCGCGGTGGCGATCGCCTTGTCGCTTTCTTGATTCCGCTTCATGTCTAACAGTTGCTGCTGTTCCGGCGACAGTTGAGCGCGAAATGCTTCCCATTTGTCAGAAGTCATTCCCAGCTTTTGATCCACATCAGCACCCAGCCATTCGTGGACGAGTTTCCAATTTTGAGTGCGGGCAAATTTTTCGACGTGGTACTTGAAACGTTGTTGCAAGTAGTCGCGCTGGCGGGAAGACAAACCGAGCGCGCGGTCAATTTCCGAAGCCGAAAGGTCTTGCAATTTTAAAGTTAAGTAATTCACGCATTCTGGCTGATTTTGCGATTCCAGATAGGCGATCAATTCCGAGACTACTCGATCGCGCAGCACAGCGTCAGCCGGATCGACAGTTTCCGATACCATTTGCTCACGCACTTGTTGCAGCGCCGGAGAGCGGCTGTACATTTCCGCCTCTTCTCCCTTGCCGGATTCTACAGCCATTTCAATGTCGATCGCTGTTTCGGGAGGCTGGCCCTTGGCAAATCCTTGAGCGCGCAACACGATCAGGCGTTGGCGGTTGCGGCCGGGCAAACCAATTTGGCGCTTGGCGTAGTGTTCAGTGAAAGCCATGTACTCAGCTAATTCTAGCTGCGTGCGGGGCTGGTAGGTGGCATCGAGTTGGTGTTCGCGGCGGAAAGCTCGCAGAGATTCGATGTAAAAGCCTTGCAAAAAGTCTTCAATCATGTTGTAGCGAGCTTGGAAGTTCAAGTTCGAGCGGAAAGAAGCAACATGGCGGTAAATCATAGCCGCGAGGTGGGAGTGCAGTTCGACGCGGCCTTGTTTGGAACCGAGGCGGTAGTATTGCAGGGTTTTTTGCAACCGGTGCTCGGCCAAGGTGATTTGCCAAGCTTCAACTTCGCCGGAAATTTGGATGCGATCGCTTTTTTGGCAAATCCGTTCGACTTCCTTAGCAATCCGCATCGCCACTGCTTGAGCGCTGCGGCTGGCAGTTTTCATTTCGGCTTGCAATTCTTTGAGGGCGAAGTTAGCCAAAGCGAGGATATCGATGCTGGGAACAGTATTGATTTCGGCGGTTTGTTCGCTGGAGGTAGCCGGAATGCAGTTGAGGTCAGAAGCGGTGTTGCAGTTGACGGTGGTGGCAGCTTTGACAGTCATGGCGTTTATCGGGTGGTAGGACACAGCGGGTGTGCGAGGACATTTGTTAGAGAGTGAGGCGGCAGTAGCTGGCGGTTTCGCTTGCTGTGCTGATTCAACTCTCTATACATTGAATGTTACGGAAGTAGAGATAACCGTAGTGATGCGAGTGTTCCACTCTCTCATGCAACAGTTTTTGGCTGCTGAATCTGATTCTAAGCGCTGGCTGTGGGAGATTGGTTTTATTGCCGTTAAAGCCTTACTGTACAAGCATTCTGAGCTGTTATTTTGGTGGGGCGATCGGGAGGAAAATTGAGGGTGCTGCCAGACTGCTGAGTGGACAATCTAATAACTGGCTAGTTGAGGCGGTTTTGGGCGTTAGAGATTGTGGAATCGAGACTCGGCAGAGTGTAGCTAACTGCAATGTATTCTGAAGCTACGGCACAGCATTTAGGAAACCCGGTTAATCTGAAAATTTGATCTTATTCAAGAAGGAAGAAGGAATAAGAAAGAAGCACAGAGAGCTTTGTTTGCAAACAATTCAGCCTGATTCTTTCTCTAATACCAAAGTCACCGGCCCGTCATTCTCGATCGAGACTTGCATCATCGCTCCAAACAAGCCTGTTTCAACTTTTAAGCCGCTCTGGCGCAACTTTTCGACAAATTTATCATAAAAAATTTCAGCTCGTTCGGGAGCCGCCGCTCGGTCAAATGAAGGTCGCCGACCTTTGCGACAGTCGCCGTAGAGCGTAAACTGACTCACAACCAGCAACTCGCCACCGATGTCTTGTACCGACTTGTCCCAGCGCCCGGTATCCCCGGCCGAGTCGGGAAACACACGCAATTCCAGGCATTTGCGAGCCATCCAATCGAGTTCTGCTTCGGTGTCGGTGTCTGCAATACCTACAAGCAAGTTAAGTCCGCAGCCAATTTTGCCGACAATTTGACCTTTAATTTCGACTTGAGAAGATTTTACTCGCTGGATGATGACTCGCATTGGAAATCGGTAATTGGTAATAGGAAATTACTCGTTACCAGGCTAGAGCCTGGTAACGCAGATGCTTTGGCTCTGCCTCCTCTCTTCCTGACTACCAGAGAGGCAGAGCCTCTAGACATTGGTTCCCAGGCTCTAGCCTGGGACTAGAAAAGAATATTTTACTGTTAGTTTTTCCCAAAACCTTTGCCGCGATTGGTTGAAGGCATACAAAGACAGTTTTCGAGTTGCGATCGCAAAGTCTCGGTATCCAAACCCTGACCGATGAGAACAAGCTGGTTTTTCCGCTCGCCTTTCCACTCGTCATCGTCCATCGTAAATCGCTTGCCGCTCAAGTGAAAAATATGGCGTTTGGGGCTTTCTTCAAACCACATAATCCCTTTCGCGCGAAACACGTTTGTTGGCAGTTGGTTGTCTAAGAAATATTGAAATTTCCTCAGAGAAAAGGGCTTCTCGCTCTGGAAAGAAATTGAGGTAAATCCGTCATTTTCTAAATGGTGGGAGTGGTCGTGATGGCTGTGGTCGTGATGGTCGTGATGGTCGTGATGGTCG
Organism: Microcoleus vaginatus PCC 9802; assembly: GCA_022701275.1. Taxonomy (NCBI): domain Bacteria; kingdom Bacillati; phylum Cyanobacteriota; class Cyanophyceae; order Oscillatoriales; family Microcoleaceae; genus Microcoleus; species Microcoleus vaginatus. Next base: position 6,641,452 of record CP031740.1, on the reverse strand, counting down.
TGATGGTCGTGATGGTCGTGATGGTCGTGATGATCGTGGTCGTGACTGCTAGGAGTTTTTTCAGATTGGAAATATTTGTCAGATTCAAACAATCCGACGCTGAGGACTAGCGGTAGGGGAACTTCCGATTTTACGGTTCGCAGAATTCGAGCACCTTCTTTGACATCCCGAATCTTAACTTCCAACAAATCTAAATCTGCTTCTTCAACCAAATCAGTTTTGTTGAGGATAATTATATCGCCGTAAGCTATTTGACTGTAAGCTGCTTGAGAGTTGAACAAATCTAAGCTGTAGTTGGCTGCGTCTACTACTGTCACTATCGAATCGAGACGAGTCAGGTCGCGGAGTTCTGTGCCTAAAAAAGTCATTGCTACTGGTAGCGGATCGGCGAGCCCGGTTGTTTCGACTACTAGATAATCGAGATTTTCTTGACGTTCCAGAACTTTGTAAACAGCATTAACCAAATCTTCATTAATTGTGCAGCAGATGCACCCGTTGTTCAGCTCAACCATGTTGTCGTCGGTGGTGACAATCAGTTCGTTGTCGATGCCGATTTCGCCAAATTCATTTACCAAAACTGCTGTTTTCAAACCCTGCTGGTTGGTCAGGATGTGGTTGAGCAGGGTTGTTTTCCCACTGCCGAGAAATCCTGTAATGATGGTAACAGGCAATCCGTGTTTGGGAGCGCCCATCGCCTGTTCTGTCTCCGACTGAGTTGTAGATTGCATAGCTTGAATGTCAAATAAGGTCTGAAGCTTAAACTTGTGGTTCTTATTGTATCTTATATTAATTCCGAACAGGGCGTTACAAGCGCTAATTATCGGAAGTTGCAAGTATGCGATCGCACCCTGTTTAATTTGGCGATCGAATTGTTGGCAAAAGTACCTCTAGGAGTTGGTCTGTAACGTGTTTCCAGGTAAACCCAGTCGCTACAAATTTGGGGCCTGCTTCCCGAGAGCGATCGCACCACTCCGGCTGTTCTATAATATTTTTCATTAAGGCGATCGAATGTTCTAAATCGGGCATCAGGCGAAATATCGGCTGACCGTTAGAAGTACCTTCTTGAAACGTACTTTCGACGTGCCAAGCAAAATCGGGAGTTGTAAAATCATCTGTCGGGCCGCCTTTAGTGCAGATGAGGGGCAAGCCACAAGCGATTGCTTCTAGGGCGGGCAAATTGAATCCTTCTGCTAAATAAAGAGATACGTAGGCATCGGCGGCTTGATAAAGTTGAGCCATTTTTGCAAAAGGCAGTGTTTCTCCTATGTAAGCCATGCGCGGCAGAACTTTTTCTGCTTCGTCAAATGTCAGTTCATCTATGTTTTGAGCGATCAGAGAATCCGACTCATATATTGATTCTTCTCCTTTCAATACTAATCTCGCTTCCGGATAACTTTCAACTACAACTGCGAAAGCTTTTAACAATAAATCGATGCCTTTATTGGGAGATCCTGCACCGACATTCAAAAATACAAATCCCTCCCATCCTAGCTGTTTCCTCAAAGCTTCGCGTTCCGATTTTGTTAAAGGTTTGTAAATATTCGGATCGATGCCGCAGGGTATGACAATGGTGCGATCGGGAGTCGCACCGCTGCGGATAAATCCGGTTTTCGACCACTGGGAAGGCGTAATAATAATTATATCGGAGTTGCTGTGTCCTTCGCGGAGGGAAGCTGCGCCCGTTATTCTAAAGTTTTCGTTGTGCAGAATTCCCCATTCTGTTGTGGCAAACAAGCACGTCCGTTTTGTATTTGAGGGGGCAAAATTGTAAGGTACTGAGATCCGTAAGGTAGCGTCTGCTTTTATAGACGCGGAAGGGTGGGGAATATTATTTATTGCTGCTTCAGCAGTTGCATCTAACAAACCGGTTGCTGGCTGCCAATTTTCGTCTAGATAGGGGATATCTTTGTGGAAAAGTTCTAAATTGGGATATTTCAGCATTTCTAGTAGCTGAAATTGATTGGTGATCGCGTAGGAGTGTGGCAAAAAGCGCCAGCCTTCAACAATTATACGCATTTATTTGTTAGTTGTTAGTTGTTAGTTTTGGTTGGTTACGGCTCGCCCTTCACCGATTACCCCTTACCAATGCCCTATTACCAATTACCCGTTACCAATTAACAGAAAGGGTTATTTGGTTACAAAATAATTGATTAAAAAGTTGATTTGTCAATTTTATCGCTCGTGTTTTCGGGTAAGATGATATCTAGAAACGGGTCTAGTGGCTGTTTCCCAGGAAAGTTTTTAACTACAAAACGGGGGTCTGCAATTCGAGGTTTGGCTGTAAGTGCAGGTGGTGCGATAACTGTCTGCATCAACTGGTCAAATGTTCCCAGGCGCAAGCTAAAATAAAGAGTTTTTTTTGCTATTTTCACCGACATAAATTTACTTTCTACTTACTTTCTAGGGGCAGTGAAAAGTCTGGGTGAGCGAAATTGTCGGGAATGCCGTCGGCTGTGGCGAATAGGGTTGTTTCGACTACTAGATAGTCGAGATTTTCTGGGCGTTCTAAAACACTGTAAACTGTATTAATCAATACCGATAAATCCTGTAAGGATTGTAACGGGTAAGCGGTGTTTGGGAGCGTCCATCGCCGGTTCTGTCTCGGGCTGAGTTGTAGATTGCATAGCTTGAATGTCAAATAATGTCGATCGCACTTTCTTTGTGGTTCTTATTGTATCTTAATTAGCACAAGGCCTCGTAAACCCAGTTTCTCGGAGAAATGTTGGGTTTGGTGGCCAGGTATCTACGCATCAACCGGCAATCAGCGCGAGAGTGCAAAATAAGTGCGTCGCTAATTCTCGGCAATTGCTAACGCGGTCAATCGCACTTTTTTATTTTTTTGATAATATTTTGTCCAGAGTACCTGTCGCAGTTAGCCTGCAACCAGTTTTCCCGGTAAATCCAACAGCGACAAATTTGGGGCCGAATCAAGTTGAGTGCGATCGGTCAATTCCCGCTGCTCTATAATAGTTTTAATTATTGAGCTGCCTAAAATATTTAAACCTCAACGAAAACAGGGCGGCGGCTAACTATAGCCACCGCCCTCAAGATAGTATTGCGCTATCTAAGTCTGTGCTTACGCAGGAAGCAAGACTGAATCAATAATGTGGATGACACCATTATCAGCAGCAACATCGGCTGTTGTAACGGTAGAATCATTGATTTTGACGCCATTGGAAGCATCAATTTTAACTTCTGAACCTTCAACTGTCTTGGCAGATTTCAAGTTGACCACATCAGCGGCCATAACTTTGCCAGAAACGACATGATAAGTCAAGATTTTTGTCAGCTTAGGAATGTCATTAAGCAGTGCTTCTACAGTACCTTCGGGAAGCTTAGCAAAAGCTTCATCAGTAGGCGCGAAAACTGTGAAGGGGCCAGCGCCTTTGAGAGTATCGACTAAACCAGCGGCTTGGACTGCAGCAACTAGGGTAGTAAAAGAGCCTGCCGAAACGGCGGTATCAACGATGTCAGCCAAGTGAGTCACCTAGTTTTTGTAATCTATAGGTCACTATAACGCTAAAAAGTTAAATTAGCTACATTAATTTTTTCTCTAGTTCTGTCTGGTTGTCTGAATATTTAAGATAGCACTTTTTAATTTAACTCCTTTCAGAAGGTACCTATCTAAAGGTAGATCTTTTTTTGGGGATTTTACTGTATTTTGATTCATTAATGTAATCCTAAATATATTAGTAACATGATCGCCCCTGCCCGGTGTTTAAACTAAACGCAGGGGCGATGGCTCGGAGTCCCGGAAGCTAAGACATTTTGATTGACTTGGCAAAACATTCAACATTAAGCACAGCGCTAAGGCCCCGTAAAACCCGCCACCCCGACTGATGGCAACAGTATGGGAAATCCACAGATTTAAACTGTTAACAACCATTAACCAGCGCAAGGGTGACATGAGATACAAACTACTAGGTCACAGCGGACTTCGCGTTTCCGAAATCTGCCTCGGAACCATGACTTTTGGGGAAGAGTGGGGTTGGGGGAGTTCCTACGACGAAAGCCGGAAAATGTTCGACGCCTTTGCAGAAGCGGGGGGCAATTTCATTGATACCGCGAATCTCTACACCAACGGTACTAGCGAAAAATATGTCGGTGAGTTCATCGCGGCCGATCGCGAAAAATGGGTAGTTGCCACTAAGTATAGCCTCAACATGAAGAATGGCGAAATCAATGGTTTCGGCAACCACCGCAAAAATATGGTGCAAGCAGTAGAAGCAAGTTTGAAGCGATTGCAAGTTGAATACATAGATTTGCTGTGGCTGCACGCTTGGGATTTTACCACACCCGTCGAAGAAGTGATGCGCGCTTTTGACGATTTGGTGCGCGCCGGTAAAGTTCTTTATATCGGCATTTCTGATACGCCGGCTTGGATTATTTCTCAAGCAAATACGATCGCCAACCTGCGCGGTTGGACACCATTTATCGGCTTGCAAATCGAGTATTCTTTAAAAGAGCGAACTCCCGAACGGGACTTGATCCCTATGGCAAAAGCCTTTGATATTGGCGTCACAGCTTGGAGCCCCCTAGCAGCCGGTTTGCTAACAGGAAAATACAACACTTCAGAAACAGCCAGCGAAGCTAAACGGCTGAATTCACCTGAATTGGGAAAAATTAACGAACGAGACCTCCAAATTGCTGACGAAGTTAGCAAAATAGCAGCCGAAATTGGCAAACCTGCTTCTCAAGTAGCCCTAAATTGGCTGCGACAACAGCCAGTCCAAGTTATTCCGATTGTGGGTTCCCGCAAACTCTCGCAACTTCAGGAAAATCTCGCTTGTTTGGAGTTTGAATTAACCCCGGATCAAATGCAGCAGTTAGAGAAAGTAAGTGCAATTGAATTGGGCTTTCCCCACGATTTCTTAAAGAGTTCGACGGTGCAAGATTTTGCCTTTGGAGGGGGACTGGCAAAAATTGACCACCGACTTTAAAATTGCTGCTATCTTCTAGTCTGGGCGGGTTTACGTGGATATTTGGCGTTTGATTGCAGATGTCGGGGAAGCCGCCCTTAGAGGGATGATTGACATTTGTGCTGTGGGCGCGAGGTTAAACTGAGGCCCACAGCACAAATGTCATCACCTTGGTTTCTTGCCACAGACTCGCGCAAAATCTTAGGTTTCTCGTTGCGGTTGCCTGGTTTCTTTGGTATTGTTGAGACAGGTGCTGTTCGGTGAGTTTAACCTCACTGCATAAACTGTCAATTGTTAATCTATCGGAAGTCAGAGCTCTCGGGCGCAACTTGGTATATTAGGATACAAATTTACCAAATTAGCGATCGGATAAGTTAAAAAAAAGCCAGGTTTGTCAAATCAAAAAGCAACATAAACTTGATCACAAATTTTCTATCATCTCCAAATAAAGCAATAAAACTCGCTCTTTTTTCACCCCGTCCCTGCCAGTTAAGAGTCATTTTACAAGGTCGATCGGCATTTTAACGGCTTTTGAACCCAGCATGCAAGCTAAGCGCGTTCTGAGATAGAACTCATCCTTCAGATAGAAGTTAGGGCAGAAAAACTGGGTTACATTTAACAGCAATAGCAAGTCTAACAATATTAACTTATCTCCAAGTTTCAATTCTGAAAAAAGCAGATAAGCGTGTTTCTCCGCAGCTAAACAGTTTCTTTGTTTGGTTTACTGAATGCGGCGCTTGCTCGTCAATAAAAGTTCTCAGATTTATGCTTGCGACTTTCAGTAAGAGAATGCTGAGAAATATATCCTATTGACAAATTTTAACGGACAAATTTTCATGGACAAATTCCAGAGGCTAATATGTCGCCCCCAGAAAACTCAGTAAACAATAGTTATAGCAATAAAGAGCCAGCATGGGAGATCCGATTTACCTCTATAGATCCAACCAAATCGCCCTCTCAATTTGCTTCCTCGCCCGCATTGCGCGCCAAATTATCAAAAACTGAGGCTTTAGATGTACCAGATTTAGTTTGCCTGTCTCATTTGCGGTGGAATTTTGTCTATCAGCGTCCGCAACATCTCTTGAGTCGTTGTGCGAAAAGTCGTCGCGTATTCTTTGTAGAGGAACCGATTTATAGCGCGGCTACAGATTGGTGGCTGGATGTCAGCATCCACGAAAGCGGAGTCTGGGTAATAGTACCGCACCTGACCAAAGGAACCAGCGAAGCAACAGCACAAACTGCTCAGCAAGCCATGCTAGATGATTTGTTTCGAGCGGCCGAAATCAGCCAGTACATCCTCTGGTATTACACACCAATGGCTGTCAGTTTCACAAACCACTTAAAGCCGCTAGCTGTAGTCTACGACTGCATGGATGAATTGGCAGCATTCAAAGGCGCACACCCAGATTTAAAAGCCAATGAAAACCAACTATTAAAGCACGCCAGCGTAGTATTTACAGGCGGACACAACCTTTACGAAGCCAAACAGCACCAGCACCCCAACATTCACGCCTTCCCCAGCAGCATCGAAAAAGAACACTTTGCGACAGCCAGGAATCTTTCACAAGAACCGGCGGATCAAAAAGACATTCCTCACCCGCGTTTGGGATTTTATGGCGTCATAGACGAACGCATGGATATCAAACTGCTGGGGGACATAGCCCAAGCAAGGCCGGACTGGCATTTAGTCATCATTGGCCCGGTGGCGAAAATCGCTCCGGCAACTCTGCCAACTCACCCAAATATCCACTATCTCGGTGGCAAATCTTATCAAGAACTGCCAGCGTATCTTGGCGGGTGGGATATCGCAATGCTGCCTTTTGCGATAAACCAATCGACTAAGTTTATTAGTCCCACGAAAACTCCAGAATACCTCGCTGCCGGCAAACCTGTGATTTCTACTCCTATCCGCGACGTGGTGCGGCCCTACGGAGAAAACGGCTTGGTTCGGATTGCTAGCAATTCTGAAGAATTCGTTGCTTGTGCCCAAGAAATCCTCAGCGAAAGTTCGGACGTTCGCACCAAGTGGCTGAGTGACGTAGACGCCTTTTTAGCAGACAATTCTTGGGACAATACCTGGGGTGAAATGCTGGGGTTGATCGAAAGTGCGATCAACCAGAAACGGCAGAAAGCCCAAGACCGGATGAAAGTTTTAAGTTAGGAATGTTGAGGTTGAAGTTAAAGAGTTACACTTTTTTACGGATTCAAAAATTAACACTCAACACTCCTCGCTTTATCTCCAATTACCAATTATTCCTTACCCTTACCCTTACCCACAATCAGAGGTGTTTCAATGTTTGACTATTTAATCGTCGGAGCCGGATTTGCAGGTAGCGTCATTGCCGAAAGACTAGCAAATGAAGCTGGAAAAACTGTCCTGATAATTGATACCCGCAACCACATCGGCGGCAACGCATACGATCACTACGACAACCACGGCATCCTGGTACACAAATACGGCCCCCACATTTTTCACACCAATTCGCGCCCAGTTTTCGAGTATCTTTCGCGCTTCACCGAGTGGCGGCCCTACGAACACCGCGTCCTCGCCAGCGTTGACGGTCAACTGCTGCCAATTCCCATCAATCTCAACACCGTCAACCAACTTTACGGACTGAATCTCACCTCATTTGAAGTAGAAGATTTCTTCGCGAAAGTAGCAGAACCAAAGGATTACATTCGCACTTCTGAAGATGTGGTTGTCAGCAAAGTCGGTCGCGAACTTTACGAGAAATTCTTCCGCAACTACACCCGCAAACAGTGGGGAATGGACCCGTCGGAACTCGATAACTCAGTGATTGCGCGCGTACCCACTCGCATTAACCGGGACGATCGCTATTTTACCGATACCTATCAAGCAATGCCGCTGCACGGCTACACTCGGATGTTTGAAAAGATGCTTTCTCACCCAAACATCAAGGTGATGCTGAATACCGACTACCGGGAAATTGAGGGTTTTATCCCTTACGGAGAAATGATTTACACCGGGCCTGTCGATTCCTATTTCAATTATTGCTACGGCAAACTTCCTTACCGTTCCTTGGAATTCAAGCACGAAACACTGAACGTACCCGTACACCAAAAAGCACCGGTCGTAAATTACCCCAACGAGCATTTATATACTCGCTGCACGGAGTTTAAATACCTCACCGGACAAGAGCATCAAAAAACTAGCATTGTCTACGAATATCCCCAAGCTGAGGGAGACCCTTACTACCCGGTTCCGCGTCCAGAAAATGCCGAAATTTACAAGAAATATAAGGCTTTGGCTGATGCAACTCCGGGAGTCTCTTTCGTGGGAAGGCTGGCGACTTACAGGTATTACAACATGGATCAAGTGGTCGCTCAAGCTCTGACAACTTACAAACAAATTACTACCAAGCCGGTAATTGAATTGGTAGAAAATGTTAACGGTTCGGCTTCTAATGTAAGCTCCTCCAATGCAGTTACCCCCTCTCGCCCAGCCGCAGCTTCTCTAGAAGTCGCTGCTGTCAACAACGGCAACGGCAACGGCAACGGTAACGGCAACTCTGCTAGCAAGTAGCTGGAAGCGGCGAGTTACGGCTAAAAAGGTAAGGTGCCCACAGAGCACCTTACTCGGTTTTCATCAAAAGTTATTTAATAATTCAAACAAGCACTGAGGTAAAAATGAACGTTCTAGTTAAAATTGTTTTGTCTCATGAGGTTTTGGAAAATTCTCAATTTGCTCAGTTTCAGAAAGAAATACAGCGCCTCATTGAAAGCGGTGGCAAAATTCTTATGCTGGATTTCTCAAAAATAAATTTCCTGAAAAATTCCGAGTTAATGGCTGTAGTGGCGATCGTGAAATTAGTTAGAGACAGCCAATGTATACTTTTGATCTCGGCCATGAGCGAACAAGTTAGAATTCTCTTTGAACTCACGGGACTACAGCAAATATTTCAGTGTTTGCCGTTTGCGGAAGAATTTTCTCTCAAAAGTGAGCTAACTGAACCGTTAGGAGGTTTGCACAGTCTTGCTAGCTAGAGGGAGAGGGGGACAGGGGGAGAGGGGGAGAGTGGGGGATAGGAAAAATCTTCCTGGTTTATTCTTCTTTCTTCTGACTAATGACTTCAGCACAAGAGAGCCTTCAGATGAGCCTGTTTTAAGGTGCAGAACTTTTGCAAATTAATCAGCAAAAAACTTGTCAAAGTGGTGGTAATTGTAGCTAACCTATAAATATAACTTTGGGTAGATGTGCCGATGAGTTGGTTAGGTAGAGAACTAGAAAATTGCGAGATAGAAGAGTCTGCAACTCTTGATAGTAAGGTCACAGTTCAAGGACAGAAAACAGGTTATCCGCGCCCTCAACTGCGCCGGAGCAACTGGATTTGTCTCAATGGCCAGTGGAGATTTGCTTATGATGACGCGGGCCGCTGCGTGCAGCCGATCGATATTTCTGAGTGGACTCACACTATAGAAGTGCCGTTTGCTCCAGAATCGGCAAAAAGTGGGATCGGGGACACGAATTTTCACCCCAACTGCTGGTACGAGCGCGAATTTGACCTACCCCATACAGAAGGAAGAACTCTCCTCCACTTTGGGGCCGTAGACTACCGCGCCCGCGTCTGGGTGAACGGTCAGTTTGTCATGGAACACGAAGGCGGACACACTCCTTTCACCGCAGACATTACAGCACTTGTGAACCTCAACGGGCCGCAGCGGGTGACAGTCTGGGCCCAGGACGACCCGCAAGATTTGGAGCAACCGCGCGGCAAGCAAGACTGGCAAATAGAGCCACACAATATTTGGTATCCGCGCACGACCGGCATTTGGCAGACAGTCTGGGTAGAATTGGTGCCTCACACTTATATCGAGCGCATCCGCTGGACTCCCCAGTTTGAACGCTGGGAAATCGGTTTTGAAGCGTTTGTCGCGGGCGATCGCCAGTCGGGAATCCAGGTAAAAGTTAAACTGTCGATCGGCTGTATGCTGCTGGTCAACGACACCTACGAAGTCATCAACGGCGAAATCCACCGCCGCATCGCGCTCTCCGACCCTGGTATCGACGACTACCGCAACGAATTGCTGTGGAGCCCCGAAAAACCGACGCTAATTAACGCTCAAGTGCAGTTGTGGGCCGACGGCAAACTGCTCGACGAGGTTAAATCTTATACCGCCATGAGGACGGTGAGCATCCAGCGCGATCGCTTCATGCTAAACGGCCGCCCCTACTATTTGCGACTGGTGCTCGATCAAGGTTACTGGCCCGACACCATGATGACTGCCCCCTCCGACGAAGCTTTGCGCCACGATGTCGAATTAGTCAAAGCAATGGGTTTCAACGGCGTCCGCAAGCACCAAAAAATTGAAGACCCCCGATTTTTGTACTGGGCTGACGTGCTGGGGCTCTTAGTGTGGGAAGAAATGCCCAGCGCCTACCGCTTCACTCCCAAAGCCGTTCAACGGCTGACGCGGGAGTGGACGGAAGTCATCGACCGCGACTCCAGCCACCCCTGTATCGTAGTCTGGGTGCCGTTTAACGAATCTTGGGGAGTTCCGAATTTAGTCGAAGCAGCAGCCCACCGCAACTACGTGCAAGCGCTGTATTTCTTGACAAAAACCCTCGATCCGACTCGCCCCGTCATCGGTAACGACGGGTGGGAAAGCATCGATACCGACATCCTGGCGATTCACGACTACGACAACAACCCGCACACCCTAGCCAAGCGCTACGGGCCCGAAGTCCAGCTAGCGGATTTGTTCGATCGCGGGCGTCCGGGAGGGCGCATCCTCACCCTCGACGGTCACCCGCACCAAGGACAGCCGATGATGCTGACAGAATTCGGTGGCATCGCCTGCGCTGGCCGCGAAAACCCCGATTTTTACAGGGTTTGGGGCTACGTACGCGCGTCGGACACCCAGGAACTGCAAAGGCGCTACATTGCGCTGCTGAAGGTGGTAAACCAAGTGGAAATGTTCAGTGGATTTTGTTACACGCAGTTGACCGATACTTACCAAGAAGCTAACGGTTTGCTGTATGCCGATCGCACTCCCAAGTTTCCCCTAGAGGTGATCGCGGCGGCAACTCTCGGCGCGGATATTTCCGAAGACAGTTCACAGCCGCAAGCTATTACTCAATGCTAATTGGTGATTTGTCAAGGAAAAAGTGAAAATCTCAGATTTTTTCTGATTTCATTTTGAGTTTTTTCCGCTCGATATACTTCTTACAAAAATACCGTTTGTAGTAAGGACTTGAGTTTTTTATGATTGAAATCTAAGGAATTTAGTCCTGACTACAAACCAGAATGCCCCATTACCCATCGGATTGATGTTTCAAAGTTTTTTCCTGGGCGGATTTGAATGTTCCACCCAGAGATTGCGATCGGGAAAACGCCTCGATGTCACAGCCGCCACCGGTCACGATAAATTTGCAGCAGCCGACTAATAACGCTTGCAGGATCAAGGCATTTACACACTCCGCATTATTGGGGTGAATTATTACGATCGCAATCAGTGGATTCACAATGAAGAGCCGATGAAATACACGGATCCGCTGTACCGCCCGTTTGGTGAAATGCTGCAAGAAGTGTTCGAGCGCTACCGTCGCCCCTTATTCATAGCAGAAACAGGCACTGAAGACGATTTTAGACCGGTCTGGTTTAATTATGTGTGCACTGAGGTAATGGCGACGATGAAAGCAGGAGTTCCGATAGAGGGAATCTGTTTGTATCCGATTGTCAATCATCCGGGTTGGGACGACGACAGACACTGTTACAATGGTTTGTGGGATTATTGCAATGAATCGGGCGATCGAAAAATTTACCAGCCTTTAGCAGATGAATTGCAGTTTCAAAGGCAGCAGATTGAACCGTTGCTGAAGTTGCAGAAGTGATAGCTGCGATCTAATTCTGTAGGGTGCGCTGCGGCGCACCTTATACTAAATCTGCGTTAACAATACTAAATTTGATTTCCTTTGTCTTCGCTCAACCCAGCATAAAAGAGTCAAGCTCATCTACATTGTGAATAATCTTGGAATCAGGAACGCCATAGGCTTCAGCTAATTCGATACTAGCTTGCAATCTCAAGTCAAGGTTTAAGTTACGATCGAAAGCTGCTTCTGCTAAATTACCTAGCGGGACTTAAACAAAAAAATTGTGCTAAAAATAGTATAATGTAGTCAGGTTAAGCTTTTTACGTCAAAAACGCGCAATGAAAGAAACAACTCCTAGCGCCATGCCACCATGCTTCGATCGATGGTGTCGTCGTTTTGACGATGTTTTTAGCCATCAAGCCCAAAAAACAGGGTTTAAGCACTATTTAGGGGGATTATTGGGAGAAAGTGAGCGAAAAAACCTGACTCAGATGTCAAGAGACTGTATAGGAGTTACATACAACCGATTGCATCATTTTTTGACAGAAGCTCCTTGGAATGCCCAGCAAGTTAACCAACGACGGTTGCAGGTGATGCAGCAGTGTAGGCAGACTCATATCAGCAGAGGGTTTACTCTGATAATAGATGATTCCGGTCACAGAAAAAGTGGCAATTTAACAGCAGGAGTTGGTCGGCAATATATTGGAGAAATCGGAAAAACAGATAATGGTGTAGTAGTGGTAACTACACACTTATATGATGGAGTGAAAAGCCTACCACTTGATGTTGAATTATATCAACACGCTCATTCGTTACCTCAAGGAAAAGAAAATCCAGAATTTATTAAAAAACCCGATATAGCCATCAAACTAATTGACAAATGCTTAGAAAGGAAAGAGCGACCAGCAGTAGTTTTAATCGATGCAGGCTATGGGAATAATAGTAGATTTTTGCAGGAGTTAGAGAAAAGGAAGTTAACCTATGTAGGAGGATTAGCCAAAAATCGAAAAGTAGTCTGTCAAATAGAACCCGAGCGACAACCCGAAGAACTCAAACTCTCAGAATTAGCAAAACGTTTACCAGCAGAGGCTTTAAGTGCTATTACACTAAATCGGGAAAAGCCCAGAACTGTGTGGGTAGCAACTATCACAGTAGAATTCTCAACCATGTCCGGGCCAAAAACAGTCGCTATCGTCATGAATGCTCCGACTTGTTCTACCGCCACAGAAGTTGATTATTTAGTGACTAACGCTGCCAGTGAGCGGGCAACAGCATCATGGATAGTAACAACTTACTCCCAACGTAATTGGGTAGAAGTGTTTTACCGTGAAGCTAAAGGATGGCTAGGGTTAAAAGAATATCAAATCCGAGGAAAGAGAAGCCTTTATCGACATTTAATATTAGTATTTTGTGCTTATACTTTTATCATTTGGCATCAGTTAACAGGAGGATTGCGTCGGCAGTGGGCTAACCAACCTTTAACAACATTTACTGAAGCTTTGTCAGCTTTTAGAACAGCTATATCTTACAGGTTTTTTGGCTGGTTGCAAGAAAACAGGGACCTATTTACTTTATATAAAGCCAGTTTGGGCTTTGTTTGGGCTTAAAACTTGTTTAAGTCCCACTAGTCCTTCATAGGTAGCAAGAAGATTAGCAACGGCTGCCTTGTAAGCTCGGTCAATTTTAGCGAGGGACTGTTGATAATATTGTTCCACTTGTCGAGCAAGATGAGTATCTTGCCCCAATAACTGCTTGCAAAAACCAGTCACCATTCGACCCGCGCTCGCACCAATGACAGCGCCAACAACAGGAATCGGAATCAAAGCTTGTCCGATAGTAGCTCCAGCAGCAACAATGGCTGAATCAGCACAAGCAAATAAACTTAATTCAACGAATTGATCGGCAGTAATTTCCTCTCGATTCAAACTACCGACTAAACTAGCAACTTCCAAGCCTGCACTAACAAAAGCACCAGCTAAAGGTGCAGACATTTGGGTAAAATTGGTTAACCCATAAATAGCTGTTGCCGATATACCACTAAGTGCAGCTCCTTTTGCGGTATCAATTCCAATTTCTTGCCAGTCTTCGGGGGTTAACTCACCCTTAAAAACGTTTTTACCTTGCTTATACTTAGCGTAAAGCTTAGTAGCAAATCGAATACTACCACCAATAACCGCGCCTTTAACAGCAACGTTACCAAAATCAGCCAGAGTAGGTTGAGCCTCGTAGCGTATCCCATCCTTAATTTGTTTGTGTTCTTGCTTTAAGTCATGCTCTTTGCGGTCTAGCGTATCGTCAACTTTGCCTATTTGCACATCTTCATAGTTAGACGATCCAGCTTGAACAGTCTGACTGAAAGGACGACCAGACATCTGCTCTACTTCTTGAGCTTTTTCTTGTATTTTTTGAGCAGTACGACTTGTTATTCCCTCGACTTGTTGCCCTTTCAATATTTTATCAATAATTTCATATTGGTTTTTAGGGATATGGTAATATGACCCATCTCTGCCAAAGTTTTCGTATTTCTTCATGTGGTCGAGAACGTGGTCTAAATTATTGCCAATCCCATTCACAAATTTAGACTGTACTTTAATACCATCAATTAAATAATCTTCCGGTGCTGTTCTACCCACTCCCTCAAAAGTAGCGCGAGTTTCAGAGGAGTTCAAAAGAGATTTGGCATTGCGAATACCAACTTCCACTTGCTCAGCTATTTCACCGTGTTTTGTGCTTGTGTTTCCCAGAATTTTTTCGGGGCTACCTACAAAATTACGAACTTTATCAATCTCCCCCACCGCTGCAAAAAAAGCTCGGTCTTGTTTACTGAGTTCCGTTGCAAGCTGTTCTGCATGGCGTAGATTTTCCTCTGCTACTATTGCAGCAACGAATTGAGTTGTTAGATGTCTATCTTCTCTTTTTTCCATGTTTAATAATTTGCAGCATTACTCCCTAATTGCTAGAGCCTAATGCTGCACTCAAAATTATAATTACATTTTCAGGTTTACGGTCTTTTTAATAGACTCGCTCAGGGAAGTAATGGAATTGATTAAAGTCCCCAGCCTTTGTTTGAGAGCTTGGCTAAAATTCAGGTAATTCAAAGGTGCATTCTGCTTGAAGTATTGCAGTTCACTTTGAATCAAGTTAGCTAGTTTGACAGTTTCCCCCTCCAGAAGATTGACTTCTTTCTTGGTTATGTTGACTTTAGCTATGTCACCTTCAATTTCAATAGCGCGGTTAGTAGCTTCTCTCCCAATTTTCTCATTCTCGCTACTTGTCCAAAAAGCACTACCAGCCAAAGCTACCCCACCAATCCCCCAGCCAATCGGCCCTGCTAGTGCCAGCAGTGCATTTCCAGCCACCATACCGCCACCACCGACAGTAAGAGCGCCACCTCCTAACCAGGCTAAAGCAGCATTAACGGCGGCTGCACCGGAAAGAGAAGCAATCGCAGTACCTGTTGAGGCTGTTCCAAAAGTTGTGGCAATTGCCATTGCTGCTGCTGGCCCAAAACAGGCCACTCCTGCTCCAGCCATGACTCCTGCACCACCTGCTGCCGCGGCTACATTGCTGTTATGAGCCGAATAAATTAGATCCCAATCTTTGCCAGTAATTTCCTTGAGCTGAAACTTCAGTTTTGTAACGACTTTGCTAAACTCTTTTGGCGAGTTGGCCAACGTGTTAATGTAATTTTCGCATAGTTGGATAATCTCAACCCCACGATTGACTCGCGTTTGATAAAGACTTCCAGCCGCATTTTGTAAATACTCACAATCTCTTTGGTACTTTTCTACTGCACGGCGCAGTTTCTCTTGTGCCTCTTTTTTGTATTCGTGGTTAAACATTTACGGGTAAATACCTAATTATGAGGAGTTTGGGTTGATAACTCTGTCGAGCAGAAAACGGTACCTCGCAAGAAGTGAGCCTTGCCCGAATTTCCTGTGTAAAATTAATCACGATCCTGCTTTCCCTGATACTAATCTAACTACCTTTAACAAAGAAACTAATAAGCATTAGGAATCGTGTTAGACTTTGATTATAAAAAATCCAGCAACCTATCCCCTGCAATGGCATCCTCTAACGATCGCTTCCCCGAAGCTGCCCGGGACTGGGACTTAGAAACCCTCTACACAGACCTAGCATCCGCCAAGGGAAAGCGGCTCACGCCCACAGAGAAACAACATCTACGGGGTCTACTCTGCGGCTACAGTCCCGCCGAAATTGCCGAAAGGCTCAGTAAAAACCCCAAGGGAATTGCGGTGGATTTCTGTAATACTTTATACCAGTATGTAAAAAATCTTGTAGGTAAAGCTGATGAAAAGGTAGAAAACTGGAGGAAGATTTGTGAATGGCTGGAGGACGCAGGATATAAAACTCAGCCGTCTCCCGAACCTGAGTCAGGCGATTGTTTATCGGCAAAAATTATAATAAAAAAAGCAAATGTAGTTCTTGATAAAAATCAAATCATAGTTGATATAAACCTGCGAATCGTAGCTTCCTCACCTTCAGAAATTCCCATTATAGAAAAGTTTGATATCAATGGCAATGGTGCAAACTAACGAAAAGGCGATCGAACGCATCAGCTTAATGTTAAACCGACCGTCGGGAATTCCGTCAGTCCGCCAGCGGTTGAAATCCCTGCCTCAAAGCAAAAGTCCTCTTGCATACGACTGAAGAACTCATTAGTTCTCGACCGAGGACTTAAGGTATTAACCAGGGGCTTAAGACAGGGGTTGAAACCTCTACATCAAACAAAACTTACGCAGGCACACTATATATAGTATGCCAAAAAAAGGATCTCACTTTTTCTCTCATAAAGAGCGATCGTCACGAGATTAAAAACTTGATGGCTCAAAAAACCACCAACTCTGCTGTTCAACAAGAAATAAACCTAACCCTGGCAGGTTTAAATTCTCTTTAATTGGTAATTAATTGCTAATTCTGATAATTGATTTAATAAGGGGACTTACGAATCAACACCAAAGAAACCAAACTAAATAAAGCCAGTTTTTGCGGTTGCGGCAGGCTGTCACGGGTCTTCTGGGCAAAAACCAGGTTTCTGGCTACCCGTGCGTAAGTCCTAATAGCAATAAGGGCGGGCAAAATGCCCACCCCACATACTAGATATCAGTTTGATATCAGACTTAAATTTTCAATACCCCCAGGGGAATTCGAATCCCCGTCGCATCCGTGAAAGGGATGTGTCCTAGGCCTCTAGACGATGGGGGCGCGTTGCGTTTGCTTGTGTTCCGCACCTTTATTACCTTAACTAATCTTTCCCAATCTGTCAACTACTTGGCGAAAGTTTTTTTTCTAGTCGTCCCAAAGCTCGTCACAGTAGGCTTTGAGGATGGCGACGCAATTGCCGATCGCCCCGAGATGAGCAATTTCAAAGCCGTGGGTGTTCTGGGTGGGGAAAGCCAAACAAGCGGCGCGGGCTACGTGGCCGAACTTCATGGCGATCGAAGCATCGCTCCCAAAACCGCTAATTACCGCCAACTGCACCTCTACATCGGCTGCTGTGGCTGCTGCGCGCAATTGGGCGTTTAATCCTTCATCGTAGACTCCGTAGCCGTCCTGAACCAGCAAAACCGGGTTTTCGCTGTCACGAATCGGGTATTCCGGTGCTAGAGGGCAAATTTCCAAAGCGATCAGCGCGTCCAACGGCTGGCGCTGGGTGAAATACAAAGCTCCGATCGCTCCAACCTCCTCCTTCGCCGACGCTACCAAGTAAACATTCACCGCAGGCTCTTTCAAACATTCCGCCAGAGCCAGCAAAATCGCCACTGAAGCCTTGTTGTCAAGAGTGTAGCTGGCGATCCAATCCTTTAACCGCAGCGGGCGCTTGCGGTGCTTTCCCACCACCATCCGCGTGCCCGGTCGAATTCCGGCCTCGGCTAATTCCTCGGCGGTACACTTAGTTTCGATCCAGGCATTTTCCCACTTTAAAGAAACATCTTCCTGCTGAGCTTTCTGAGGAGATTCGTGAGAAACATGGCGGGAACCGAAGCTGAGAATGCCGCTAATTGTTTGCTTGTCTCCGAGCAAATCCACCACGCCTTCGCCGTAAACCCAAGGAAATGCGCCCCCCAATCTGCGGACTTCCACGCGGCCACTCTCGCCTATTGTTTTAACTAGGGCGCCAATTTCGTCTTTGTGGGCGGTAATGGCGATCGACTTTTCGGGATTGCGGCCCTTAATTAGGGCGATCGCATTATCCGCGCGATCGAGCCAAGCATTCACTCCCAGGGCGGCGAATTTTTCCATCAACCGCTGGTTAATTTCCGACTCCGCACCGCTGGGTGAGTGCAGCATTACTAATTCTTCGATTGTTTGGAACAGGCGATCGAACTCTAACATTTTTAATTTTCGTTTTTAGGAGCGAATTTTGACATATATTAAAGCAGATTTACTCTCTATTTCCCCGGCGGTACACTTAGTTTTAATTCAGGCATTTTCCCACTTGAAAGAAACATCTTCCTGCTGAGCTTTTTGAGGAGCCTAGGAATGAAGCAATTGGTCGCAGCAAAGGGGGATTGAGTAACAAGATTCATGGGAGCGCGTGGATGCGTTGGGCAATCCGTTGGGGTTTCACCTCGCCCCCGGACAAGCTGGTGACGCGAGCAAGAGCCGCCCAACTGCAGCCATTACTGGTGGCGGATACACTGCTTGCTAACAAGGGCTATGATCCAGATCAGCGTGTGATTGACCGCCTCAATGCCGAGGGGCAGACCACCGTGATTTCACCTCGCCGCAATTGCAAGACCCTGGAAACTTACGATGCTCAATTGTACAAAGCCCGTCAGTTGAGTGAGAACTTTTTCCCCAAGCTCAAGCATTATCAGGCAATCGCGACGCGCTATCACCCTAGGGCGGTGAACTTTCCGGCGTGCGATGCTTCTGGCTGCTGCGGTCATCTGGTTGAATTGATGACACCCCCTAAATTAACTTGACAGTGCCGTAAACTAATATGCCTGACCTCTTGAGCACCTTCTTTTCTAATAATTTCATTCCTCACGGGCATTGTTACCTCTGGAAACCGGGGTTAGTCTGGCTGCACTTAACGTCCGATGCCTTGACTACCCTCGCTTATTTCTCGGTGGCGGTTGCCATTGTTTACTTTACGAGTAAGCGTAAGGATCTGCCTGCCCACACCGTGATACTGCTGGTGGGTTTCTTTTTTATCTTTGCCTTATGTGGCACGACCCACCTGATGGGAATAGTGACACTTTGGCACCCCATTTATTGGGTTTCAGGACTGATCAAAGCTGTCACTGGTGCTTGGTCTTTCTATACGTTCACCTTTTTACTGATTCCCTTAATTCCAGTGGCACTCGATACGCCCAGTCCAGCTCAACTTGCCCTTACAAACCAGGAACTAGAAGAGAGTCGCCGCCGTATCCAAGCGATTAATGTGGAGCTAGAGCAACGGGTGCAAGAACGCACTTCCCAACTCGAAGCGTCTAATCGCACCAAAGACGAATTATTGATGCGTGAACAAATAATTCGGGCAGAGGCAGAGGCAGCTAACCGTGCCAAGGATGAGTTTCTCTCGATTCTTTCTCATGAACTCAGAACTCCTCTCAACGCGATCTTAGGGTGGTCAACGATGTTACGGCAAAAACACCTGAGTGAGGATAAGGTGGCGCGCGCTTTGGAGACGATCGAGCGAAACGCGAAGTCTCAAGCCCAGCTCATCGAAGACATCCTTGATATTTCTCGCATTATCACGGGTAAACTGCGCCTCCGAGTCCGTCCTGTCAACCTCGTGTCGGTGATTGAATCGGCGATTGAGTCTGTACACTTGGCGGCTGAGGCAAAGTCAATTCGCCTGCAAAGCGTACTCGATTCTGAAGCTGGCCCGCTCTTGGGTGATGCCGATAGGTTGCAGCAAGTTGTGTGGAATCTACTTTCTAACGCCCTCAAATTTACGCCTAAAGACGGGCGAGTCCAGATTCTTTTGCAGCGGGTTAATTCCCATGTTGAAATTACTGTCAGCGACACTGGAGCAGGCATCAGCTCCGATTTTCTACCGTTTGTCTTCGATCGCTTCAGCCAGCACGACAGCACGACTACTCGCAGTTATGGGGGGTTGGGTTTAGGGTTAGCCATTGTGCGTCAATTAGTTGAATTACATGGCGGGACTGTAACGGTAGTGAGTCCAGGGATAGGACAGGGGACGACCTTTACAGTCAAACTGCCCGTGATGATTATCCATCTACCACCCAGCGCTCCAGAGCCATTAAACTCGCTCGTCGAGGCGAAGGGGAGATTTCAGGCCTCGCCGACCCTTGAGGGCTTACAAATCTTAGTGGTAGAGGACGAGGCTGACGCGCTAGAGTTGCTGAGCACGATTCTCGAAAAGTATGGTGCTGAGGTCATGGCTGTGGCTTCGGTCAAGGAGGCCTTGACCATTATCGAAACCGCAACCGATCGCAGGATCGATGTTTTAGTGAGCGATATTGGGATGCCGGATGAGGATGGCTACTCCCTGATCCACCAGTTGCGTCAACTTGAAGCGCAGCGGGGCGGTAGGCTACCGGCGATCGCGCTGACGGCTTATGCCCGGAATGATGATCGTCAGCAGGCACTATTAGCAGGTTTTCAGATGCATTTGACCAAACCCGTAGATGCTGCCGAGTTAGTGGCGGTGGTGGCCAGCCTCACCGGGCGTACAAGCAGGTGCTAAAACCCAGGTGTTCCAGAACAAATGTTGCGTTTGAGAATAATGGGCTACTTGTCAGCTTGGGGTGAAGGCTAGGGGTTGTGGGAAATCAAGCTTGTGAGTGTCGTCAGCAGGACAAACGTCTGTTAACTTGATTCAGGTAACAGGTCTACTGTATCCAGGATAGGAAGGACTGTGAGTGGTTATCGAGTAGAGTCTGCATGAGTGCTAGATTCTCTAGGATGCCAATTTCATCTTTGTGAGCGGTAATGGCGATCGACTTTTGGGGATTGCGGTCGGGAATTAGAGCGATCGCATTGTTCGCACGATCGACGAGCCAAGCATTCACTCCCGGGCCGGCGAATTTTTCCATCAACCGCGGGTTAATTTCCGACTCCGCAGCCCTGGGAAAGTGGAGCATTACTAACTCTTCAATTGTTGGGAGCAGTCCATCGAACTCTAACCTTTTTCAATTCCGTGTTTTGAAGCGCATTTTGACATATATTAAAGCAGATTTACTCTTCTTATGAACAAAAAAATAACTCTCTGTAATGATATCTAGCGCCTTATCAACACACCCGTAATCCGGCGGATTGGCTGACTAAAAATCTCGCGTTCAGGTTGAATTCGCAGACTTAAACTGGATTTACAAACGGTGCAAAATGTGAATTATTACCTAGAGGCTTTTCCATCATCTAAGGTTATTTTAAAATTACCACAAATCTCAATCTCTCCCTATGCTTGTCCATAAACTTCAGCAACTCCGGCAGCGCCAAATTCGAGCCAAAAAGTTAGGGATTAAATTTAACAGAGTTGCTAGCTTTCAATTGCCAGAACAATTAATTGTGCAAGGAAAACTGCATCGAGTAAACGTGCCTGCAGAGAAAGGCATGGACGGAGAATTTATAGAAGTGCTTTTAGACGACTGCTACGGAGTCGAGCAATTATCTGAATCGCTGATGACAATTATTGATATTGGAGCCAATGTGGGCTTATTTCCGATTGCTGCGAGGAACAGGTTTCCCCAGGCCGTAATTCACGCCTACGAAGCTAATCCATACCTAGAAAATTACCTCAAACATCAATCTCAAATCGCAAATTTTACATATTTTATGGAAGCAGTAGGAAACCGAGATGGTAAAGTAGTCCTCGACATTCGGGAAGTTTCGGGAAAAACCAGATCGATAGTTAGCGAAAGCGGCGAAATACCAATGGTATCATTTCGCAGAGCGATCGAGCGAATTGGTGGTAGCGTCGATTTAGCCAAAGTAGACTGCGAAGGTGCAGAATGGCTGTTATTTGAAGATCGAGATACTTGGCAACTTGTGCAAAACCTTTCTTTAGAATATCACTTGTGGTCTGGTCACACTCACGCGGAAACCCGACAAATTATTGAAAACTTAGGATTTCGGGTCGGAAAGCAAATACCAATAGATAAATGGTACGGCTCGATTTTAGCATCCCGAACCTGCAACCCTTCAGCATATAGCAGATGTTGAAGAAGGAAGTTCGGCAACGGATTCACTTTCTTCTGATGTAACGGATGTCAGAAAGAAGGTTAATTCTTCTGGAGTTGTGGTGATAAGTCAAACTCATCAGAAAAGCCAGCTAATAACCGGGTACGAAAATTGTCGAAGTTAGCAAAGCCCTAAGCTGTTGTGCATTTAAATATGGTTTCATTAAAAATGAATAATGAATTTAGCCAATCACTCAAAAAAGACCAGCCAATAATTATCTCAACGAGACGAACCCATATAAAAACTACAGAAAGCCTTAAAAGAGAAACAAGGAGATATTAGAGAAATAATTCTGATTATATGATTGCTTAATGATACATAAAATCAAGCTAAGATTGCTAAATTTTTGGGTGGCTCCGTAAATAAGGTGTTTCATTGGTGTATTCAGGGATATCCAGACCATCTAGAAACTGCAACCAGAGGCGAGAATGAATGGAAGTCATAGAAAAGCCCTGGCGGGGTGACAACCCCGCCTGAAACCCAGAGTGAATAAAGATTTAACCCACTTGTGCTAAAAAAAGATAGGCAGCCGAATTGTTACAGGCTAGCCTACCCAACAAAAATGTTACCCACATTCTATCAGACTCATTTACAAAAACAACTGACCCAGGCCCAGTTTATGCTGCTCACAATCTTATTGAATGTGATACAGTCAGAAAAACAAGTGAGATTAGAGAGGCTGGCACGAGTATTTCCTTATCCAATTACCACCGAAAGTCGGCGCCGTAAACTGCAAAGATTTCTGGACTTACCTCAATTAACGATATCACTCATCTGGTTTCCATTGATCGCTTATTGGTTAACAACTTTTTGCTCAGTCGGACAAACTTTATCAGTAGCGATCGATCGCACCCAATGGGGGTGTATCAACCTGTTCACAATCGCCTTGATTTGGCAGAAAAGAGCCATTCCATTATACTGGTGTTTGTTACCCAAATTAGGAAACAGTAACTTACCACAACAAACTCTCGCTCTACAACAAGTATTACCATTATTTAAAGAATATAAAGTTATTGTTTTGGGTGACCGTGAATTTTGTTCAGTAGACGCAGGGATTCTGGCTCAAGACAAGGGGTGTGTCTTTTTGCTTGAGGCTCAAAAAGAATCCTTGTGTCGAAACAGAAAACTTAATCTGGCAACGCTTAGACTCATTAGGAGTAGTACCGGGAACATCTTTGTATTTTCAAGGAGTGAGGGTCAGAAAAAGTCGACCCGTACTAGGGTTTGATATCGCTTGTAAATGGAAAAGAAACTATCAAGGATTGAAAGTAAAAGACGCCTGGTTTATTCTAACTGATTTAGGCTCTTTGCCAGTAGCGATCGCAGCTTATAAAAAACGAATGGGAATTGAAGAAATGTTCCGAGATTGTAAGACAGGAGGCTATAATTTAGAAGGGAGTGGTTTCAAGGGAGACCGACTCATAAAAATTATTTTGTTAATGGCGCTCGTTTACAGCTCAGCTATATTTCAAGGCACTGAAATTCAGAAAAAACAGGTACAAAAATATGTATCTCGCCGTAAAGACAAGCGCCAGAAATACCGTAGAAGGAGCATATTTGGCATCGGTCAGGATGGAGAAGAGTGGGTGAATTATCTCGATCGATATTCGTTAGGAGTCCAAGAGTTAATGAAGTTAACCCGTAATAAACGTCGCTTTTATCAACAGGGTATACGGGCTGCAACCTTGATTAGGTCTAGTTCCTAGGCCTCTTTGTCACCCTCCCAGAGAAAAGCCACAGATAAATAGATAAAAATTTTACAGCATTTCCCGTAGTTATGAGGTACAGTAGCAACAATCAGTAAACCAAATTTTTAAAGGGTTAGGATTCATGTTTGTTGAGGGCAACTGCTATGCTCCTATCAATCATTGCTGGGGTCTTGGGAGCCAATCTTCGCAAAAACGATTTAAGCTGTGAGCACCACATTTCAATAGGATTAAAATCGGGAGACGAGGGGAATAAACAAATAACACTTGCACCTACGCTTTCAATCAGTGGTACAATTGAGGTGAGTTTATGAGCTGGTAAATTATCCATCACTACTACCGCTTCTGACCATAATTGAGGGCAGAAAAACTTCTCAATAAATACGGCCAATGCTGGCTCGTCCATAGAATCATTCATTGTCATTACTGCCATAAATTTCTTCAGGCTAATTCCGCCAATAACTGTGACTTTAGAGCCTCGATAAAATGGCTTGATTCCGACCAACGAATGTCCCTACCTGTGAACGAGCATGAGTCCTAGCCAAACGAGCGCATAATCGCCATTTCATCCAAAAATACGCTTGTTCTGGAGCTCGATATTTTTGATTTTTTCCCAATACTCAACTCTTAACTTTTGGACTCTTTCTGTTCCAGCTTGGCTACTGTACCATGTTTTTTTTACGATTGAGTGCTAATTTTTGTCGCATACCGACACAGTGCCGTCCGACTCACCCAATTTCCCGTTCGCTGTAGCAATAATTCAGATAATTCAACCTGCATTAGCATCGGGATACTCGGCTAAAGCCTGCTCTGACTTCTGCTTCTGCATTAGCCAAATGGCTGAATCGGGGTTTTTCCCTCTTTTTTGGAAGTAAGTTTCCCTCAGTTTGTTGTTGCTCGACCAGTTTTTGAACCAGACTTTTAGTAACCCCAAACCGAGTGGCTACTTTTTTCGCTTGACATCTTTTCTACTAAGTGTGGTGTCACTATTTTTGAACCCAGGTCGAGGGAATAGGATTTCCGACGCTTTGGCTATCAGATATTCCAATTATCAATTGGACCTCATAACATGGTCAAGTGCTGTATCGTCCTGGAAGGTCAGTTTTCATAAGAAATAAGAGTACGTCCAAAAAATTGACACAGAAAGGCCTAATATTCATTGATAATTCCTTCCGCAAGCGAGTCCAGACTATAACTTAATTGAATTGGTGTGACCTTCAACAAAACAATATATTGTTAATCGACTGTATAGATAAATTGAAGAAATAGAGTATTTATTACATCGCCTATTAAATGAAGCAGAGTTGATGATTAAATGGGGAAGAAAAATCACAAACAAGGGTAATTATTGTATCCCAGTTTAAATGCACAACAGCTTATCCAACCCATCCTTCTATTTTGGTGGATTTATCCTTGGTTACCAATATTTGCTTATCCTAATTTATTGCTTGCGTTCAAGGATTTAATGGATACAATAAATCAATTCCCACCCTTTTATTCTTCTGTTTGAACTGGCTTATTTCTTACTTCTTTAATCCGGAAAGTGACAGAAGAGGGAGATCGGGGCTTGGATCACGGGCTTACAATGGCATTTTTTTGGCGGAGTGGTATAACTACTCGGAATCAACAAATATTGCAATTCGTCAAGCGCTAGTGGGAGAGGGTAAATTAGTATTGGGTATAGAAAAATCTACAGGAAGTATCGAAGTGCCTGTCCCATTCGCCTTGCCAGCAGGATCAGGCTGGTAAAGTTGGATACGAGCGCGCCCAAGTCGTTTAGCTTGATAAAGCGCTTGGTCGGCTGCGGCAATCAGAATTTCGGCTCCCGATTCAGATGCAGGAACAATACTCGCTACGCCCAGACTCATCGTGACGTACGGGCTCACTTGGGAACCAGCGTGAGGAAGCTGCAAAGCTGCGATTTTAAGCTGTATGTGTTCGGCTACCATCACGGCGCCTTGAATCGCGGTATTTGGCAAAATAACGGCAAATTCTTCGCCTCCGTAGCGAGCTACTAAATCGGCGGGGCGACTGACTGCATTGCCTATCGCCGCAGCGACTTGCCGCAAACATTCGTCTCCCCCTGGGTGCCCGTAGGTATCGTTGTAACTTTTAAAAGAATCAATATCGCAGAGAATCAGGGACAGAGGCGTTTGTTCCCGGGCTTGTCTGCGCCATTCCATTTCTAAATACTGATCGAATCGGCGGCGGTTTGCTAGCTGCGTGAGTTCGTCTAAAGTTGCCAAGCGCTCTAACTTGAGGTTGGCCGCTTGCAACTGCTGGTAGAGTTCTGCTTGCTTGATGGCGATCGCCAACTGGGTGGCCAGAGAAGACAGCAACTCTACTTCCAACTGCATCCACTGCCGGGGACTGCACTGGTGGGCCATCAGCAGCCCCCACAACTCGTCTCCTTGCACTAAAGGCACTACCAAATAAGCTCTCACCGCGAATTGTGCGAGCAAGTCAATTTGATATTGTGGCAAATCGGCGGCCAAGACATCAGCGATCGGTCGGATAGCTCGATGTTGGTACGCTTCGAGATAGAACTGGTCAAAACAGAAATTTTCCAGGGTTTCCCCCAACATCGGCGGGCAGTTGGGAGCTACAGATTCCACTGTCACCGCCCCCGTCGCCGGGCCGGCGCAGAGACTGCCTGTACAGGGGTTGAAGCGGACGATCATCACTCGATCGGCCTGAAGGAACTGACGCACTTCTGTCACTGTCGTGCTGAGCACTTCGCCCAAATCCAGAGACTGGCGGATGTGCTGAGTAATCGTCGCCATCAGCAGTTCTCGTTCGTTCTGCTGCCGCAGCGCCTCTTCTGCCCGCTTGTACTCGGTGATATCTTGAGCGGTGCCGAAAATTTGTTTGGGGCAGCCGTCGGCTGTGCGGGCGAAAACTTGGTCGCGGCAGCGAAACCAGCGCCATTCGCCCGATCGATGTTTGAGGCGATACTCCAACTCCAAAATATGCCCGTCTTGGGTCGAGGGAAATTTTTGCTGGTGGGCTTTGAGCTTCGGCAAATCTTCTGGGTACACCAAACTGGAATACAAAGCAGTTTGCATCTGTAAAATTTCTTGGGGAGTGTAGCCCAGCAATTTAGAAGCTTGACCGTTGACGTAGACGTTTCGCTGTTCGGTCAAATCGTATATGTAGAGCAAATAAGGCGCCGCGTCAGCAATCTGCTGGATGAAATGCTGGCTCGATCGCAATTCTTCCTCTACCCGCTGACGCACTTGCACTTCTTCCAAAGCTTGATCCCGCATTGTGCGGTAAGCTTGGATGCGATGGGTGAGGTCGGTCACGTCTTGAATCACCAGCAGCGCGTAGAACGATGGGGAATTGACCCCCGGCCATATTGATGACGAAGCTGAGGGTGCAGATTCCCTAGACAAAAAAGCACTTCTTGGTGATCCGACTCCGACAGTACCGTCTGATTCCAACTCAAGAGTACGGAGAACCCAGTCTCTAATCTCCTGTTCTTCTATGCCAGCCTCTTGGGCCGGCACAGCAGTTACAGTAGTTTGCTGAATTCGCTGCTGGCCGTCTTGCCAAGTTGCCGGAATCAGGTGTTTGTGAATTTGAGAAGAAAAAATTGTTGGCGGGCCTCCTGCAAAGATTTGCTTGAAGCGAGTGGCATACTTTAACTGACTCAGGTGAGGAAAATGGGTTGTGATCTTTGTTCCCAATATTTGGCTGCGGGGAATTTTAGTCCACTCTTCCAGACAAGTGTTCCAAAACAGCACCACAAAATCATCTTGCAGCAAGCAGGCGCCGACTGGTACGCTGTCGAGAACCCCAAACTTTTCCTTAATACTTTTGCTCTCCTCAATCATAGACCCCCGGCAAGTTGATTGATAGCAGTCAACAAGGTGTCAAAGGAATTAACATTGAAAATAAGAATGATATCTCCTTCAATGTGAAGCCTTTCAATCATGAAACTGGTCTGGGCTAATAAAACAACTGTATCAGTAGCTAAACCGCCAGATATCAGCAAATTAGCAATCGTCCCTTCGCTATAAGTGGGAATTGAGTAGTTCAGGCGCTGCTGAAGTACGTTGCTGATTGCACCCATGACCCCATTAATTACAATATTTCCCACTTCACTCAGCGTACCAATTTTGACTGAATCGAGATCGTGAGTTCCAACTTCTTCGCCTGTAAGCATTGTCACCAGCAGGGCAGCGCTGTTGGTGGGAAAGACTAGCTGGGCAATGCCTCCAAAGGAGCCTGTGAATTTAAGCTGGACAGCGGCAATTTGCTCGCCGTTGAGGTGCTGCTCTAACTCTTCTTCCACGTCGATGGGAGTCAGGATTTGAAGGTAGGGGATTTGCAAGCGAATCGGGGAGTCGATCATGTCGTTCAAAACCCCTGCGGCTTGACCGATCCCGATGTTGACGAGTTCCTGCAAAGCATCGAGCTGTCGAGTGCTTAATTTCATTGGGTGCTCTCCTCGCTGACACTGAGAGCTTTTTTGATCCACCCGATTAGTTCCTCGGAGTTGGGCATTTTGTGAATGACTGCCATGGCTCCGAGTTCCATGCACTCGGAGCGGGTGCTGGCTTGGATGTCTGCGGTAATTACGATTACTGGAATTTTATATCCTCGATCGCGCATGGCTTGCAGGACTTCGCGACCTTCCATTTCTGGCATCAGCAGATCTAAGAGCATACAGTTTGGGGTTTTAGTGCCGAGCTGTTCTAGAGCTTCTGGGCCGCTGGATGCTTCCCAAGTCTCGTATCCTTCTGCTCGCAAGATTTTGCAGATCACCCTGCGAGTCAACCACGAATCTTCGACAACGAGAATTGATGTCACTACGTTCTCCTCCTTCTATTGTTTAGAACTGACCGGCGTTGCAGGTACTGCTTTTATCTTGACAGTAATTTAAAGTGCGGGGACGGTGTGTGATCGAGCTTCACTTGGAATTCCTGTTCTTAAAAACTAACGCATTAATGTGTTGGATAGTTTAGTATCTTGGACTATGTGAAGAAAAAACCCGGTTTCTGAATGAAACCAGGTTTGCGGGATCTCTATTGCTCCTAACATGGGCGCTCAATTATAGATTACCAAACGCTTCCGGAGCGACTCTACTCGCTGTTTGGCCGTGGTATTGTCTGGATCGGAGGCGAGAGCTTGTTCGTAAATTTCCAAGGCTTGAGCTGTTAATTTCTTGCGCTCGTAGGCGTGACCCAGATTATTGAGAGATGTAACGTATTCGGGCTGTAACTTCAGGGCTTCTTTGTAGTGGCGGATTGCGATGTCGTACTGTTCTTGGCCAAAGTGTGCAAAACCGAGGGCGTTGTAAATAACAGCTTGATTTTCTTCGCCTTCTAAGTCTTTGGCTTTCAGGGCTTTTTGAAACAATACGATCGCCTGGGAGTAAAGCTTCTTATCTAGATAGATACTTCCTAATTCGTAGTATTCCTGTGCTGTTCCTTTTTCTACTGTCAGCTTATTTTCTAAGCGTTCCAGAGACATTTCCAGCTTCCGAGTTTTGAGAATCTGGCGCACCACAAACCAGGAAGTGCTGCCGAGTATAGCGAGCAGGACTGACAAGTAAATAATGAGCAAATTACTATCCATGTTTTTCTTAAAATTAGGTAGGTCTGTGGAATGTCTTATTTATTTTAAGGCGCTAGCAATCTCTGACATTTGCCTCTGCAACTGTATAAAAAACAAGGAAATAGCGATCGACAAGCCCGATCGCGATTTCTGAAAAAGCAAGAGTCCAGAAGTAAGAACAAAGAAGGAAAGTTGCTCTTAACCTCCTAAATTGATCAGGAGTTTTCCTTCTCTGGCAGACAGTTAAATCTTTCTTACTTCTGCTTTGTGCCTTCTGAAAATAAACCTAACTTTCAGGCTCCGGCTCGATTAGCCATTTCCACGACTTTACCGAATGTTGCGGGGTCAATGATCGCCATTTGTGCCAGCATTTTGCGGTTGATTTCGATATTGGCTTTTTTCATGTTGCCGATCAGTCTGCTGTAGCTCGTGCCGTGCTGGCGCGATGCAGCATTGATCCGAGCAATCCACAGGCGGCGGAAATCGCGCTTGCGTTTTTTGCGATCGCGATAACCGTTACGCAGGGCCTGCATCACCCGTTGGTTAGCTGTGCGGAACTGTTTCGACTGTGCGCCTCGGAAACCCTTGGCTAATTTGAGAATTTTTTTGCGGCGCGCTCTGGCGACATTACCGCGTTTTACCCGTGTCATCTTTAATTTCCGTTAAACTTTACAAGTATGGAAGCATTAACCGCACGTTAGCATCGTTGGTCTCGTCGATGACGACCAGCTTAGAGAGACGGCTTTTGCGAGCTGAACTTTTGTGCTGTAGCAAGTGGCTTTTGTAAGCTTTGCGGCGCACAATCTTACCGCTGCCGGTCGCTCTAAAGCGCTTTGCGGCTGCTTTGCGAGTTTTGAGTTTTGGCATGGACTGGTGTTATTTGGACACAAGCTTCTACCGTATCACGTTTGTGGTACTTTCTGCAAGGGAGATTTGCGGGTTGAGGGTGGCGCTGTATTTGCTGCGATATACAGGATGGGCGATCGGGTAATCTTACGGTTGTTTGCGGAGTTAACATCTAGTATAAAATGTTATACCGCTGTTCCGGTATAATTAAGGGTTATACCTCTGGGTTATCCGCAGGGTTAATATTTGAAAGCTGCTGGTGAGGCACTATATAAATTAAATTGAAGATGCAACATTAATTATTCGTTATGACGCTTAGAAAGTCCCTTGAAAAAATCATGTTTGAATATCCATTGGTCAGTAACGACGACATCAAAGGACATTCATGTGCTACTTATGTCAGAAATCTTGTGTGCCATCAGCATATTTTGCTATTTCCTGACTCCTAATTCTTAAACCCAGGTGTTCGCAG
Organism: Microcoleus vaginatus PCC 9802; assembly: GCA_022701275.1. NCBI lineage: Bacteria > Bacillati > Cyanobacteriota > Cyanophyceae > Oscillatoriales > Microcoleaceae > Microcoleus > Microcoleus vaginatus. The sequence goes on along the minus strand of CP031740.1, from coordinate 6,610,936 downwards.
ACTCCTACAGGAATAGCTGTCCGTACTGCACCAGTATCTATCAGTGCTTCTGCTTCGTACACCCGCGACAGATTTGGATTGAGAACTCCTCGACTCACTAAGGCTTCATCAATGGCATTCGTGAGCTTGACTTTGACTCGAACTGCACCCATATTTTTGCTGGCTTGACTTAGATCGCGATCGAGATTTATCCTATCGCCTCTCTTGTCGTCTATAAAGTCTGCCTTTGATTATAGCCACAATTTATGGTGGTAAGGTTCGCAGTGCACACCCTAGAAATAGAGTTTGTACGTAAGTCTTACAGCGTATTCCAGGTTTAGGAAGTGCAGTAGGGACAAAGGCTTTCGCCGTGTCCCTACGGGGTTCTATCACTCTTGTGGGGTGGGCATCCTGACCGCCCTAAACATACAAGTTAAATGCACAACAGCTTACTCATCTTCTGCATAGATAAACCGATACAATTCGCTAGGATCTGGCTCGGCGCTTTTCTCAGCAAAATCGACTGCATCATCAATTACTGCTTGAATTTTATTATCGATCTCTTTCAATTCTTCAGCAGTTGCCAAAGTTCGATCGATCAAATCAGCAGCCAACTTCTTAATCGGATCGCGAGGGAACCAATATTCCTTCTCTTCCTTAGAGCGCAATTCATCAGGATCTGCCAAAGAATGCCCGCGAAAGCGATAAGTCAAAGCCTCAATCAAAGTGGGTCCCTCGCCGGCTCGCGCCCGCGCTACAGCTTCTTTCGCCACTTCCCGCACCGCCAAAACATCCATCCCGTCAACCTCAAAACCAGCCATGCCAAAAGCATGAGCCTTCTTGTAAATCAGCGGATCAGAAGTAGCTCGCTCGTGGGCCATCCCGATCGCCCATTTGTTGTTTTCCACAACATAAATAATCGGCAACTTCCACAAAGCCGCCATATTCAAACATTCAAAAAACTGCCCGTTATTTGCAGCACCATCGCCAAAAAAACAAGCAGTCACGCCATCGGAACTCTCATCCCCCAAAGCTTCGCGGCGGTACTTCGATTGAAAAGCCGCCCCCGTAGCTACAGGAATCCCCTCAGCCACAAAAGCATAACCTCCCAACAGTCGGTGTTCGGCCGAAAACATGTGCATCGAACCGCCGCGGCCCTTCGAGCAACCAGTTTCCTTCCCGAACAACTCCGCCATTACCTCCCGCGCCGGCACGCCCGCGCTCAAAGCGTGAACGTGATCGCGGTAGGTGCTGCTGACGTAATCAGTGTCATCCCGGCGCATCGATCGAATCACGCCAGTAGAGACAGCTTCCTGACCGTTGTACAAGTGGACAAAACCAAACATTTTGCCCCGGTAGTACATCTCAGCACACTTGTCCTCAAAATAGCGCCCCAAGACCATATCCTCGTAGAGCATCAAGCCCTCATCCCGAGAAATGTTTACGCTTTGCGCGTCAAAAACTGGTAAAGTCCGTTCCTGAACCATAAATAATTAATACCCGACGATCGGCTTCCTAGACATCTAAATTTAAACCCAGATGGGACACAACCGCACCAGAAAACGATCAAACGTTTTCTGTGCAACAGTTCACCAATTGTTAAAATGAGTTTGGCAGGCGGGGCGGATTGCCGGGACTCGGAGAGCCAACTCCCATCTAAACCCCATGCAAACGAATGATATAATTCCATTACTCTCAACCCCGAAAATGCTCAAGAGTCAAACAACTCATTTAGCTGACGGGAAGTGGGCCTTTGCATTTTCCTCACTGTACAACGCTGTAGAGGGAAAAAAATCAGAGTATCTCTACGGCAAGTCCAACATACCGTCAATGGGGCGGTTGGAAGCCAACACCAGAATTTTTGATTTGGTTTGCGGGAGTATGTCACTTAAGATAGGCTAATTCAGTTGCTAGCGCTTTGGGGAAGTGGACAGTTCTTTAACTTATGTTAATTCCACTAGATTACTACCGGATTTTGGGTCTACCGATTCAAGCTACTGCCGAACAGTTGCAGCAGGCTCACCGCGATCGAACTTTACAACTTCCGCGCAGGGAGTATTCCGAAGTTGCGATCGTCGCCCGCAAACAACTGCTCGATGAAGCCTGCGCCGTTCTGTCAGACTCAGAGGGGCGCAAAGCTTACGATGCCAGTTTTTTAGCCAAAACTTACGATCGAGAGTCGGAAGCCGCACAGGAAGCCAAGCACCAGAGGTCAAAAACCTCAGCCGGCACGGCCACCTTCCTGCAAGACACAGGAGAAACCGCTCCGCCAGAGTCCAAGGCTTTAGAGGCAGCTCCCGACCCCCACACTCCAAGTATTGAAATCGATGACAACCAATTCGTAGGAGCCCTGCTCATACTGCAAGAACTGGGGGAATACGAACTCGTACAGAAGCTGGGTCGCCCGTATCTTAACAATGGCAGCATCGCGATCGCAGAAGGTCGTTTCGGCGACCCTCAGCTCGTGAGGCCAGATATAGTTTTAACCGTCAGCCTTGCCTGTCTAGAACTCGGCCGCGAACAGTGGCAGCAAGGTCAGTACGAAAATGCCGCAAAATCATTAGAAGCAGGTCAAGAATTGCTGCTGCGCGAAAGCCTATTTGCAAGCGTGAGGGGTGAAATGCAAGCCGATATATACAAACTCCGTCCGTACAACATTTTAGAGCTATTATCACTCCCTGAAGAAAAAGTCGCCGAGCGTCGCCGGGGACTGCAAATCCTGCGAGAAATGCTTCAAGAACGAGGCGGTATCGACGGTTCGGGAGATGATCGATCGGGTTTAGGAATAGAAGATTTCCTCCGGTTCGTGCAGCAAATGCGTAAACACCTAACCAGCAGCGAGCAGCAGGCGCTCTTTGAAGCCGAAGCCGGCCGCCCCTCTGCAGTCGCCACTTACCTCTCGGTCTACACCCTGTTAGCCCAAGGATTTGCCGCCAGACAGCCATCAATGATCCGTCGCGCCAAGCTGATGCTGATGCAGCTCGGTCGTCGCCAAGACGTTCACCTGGAAAAAGCCGTCTGTTCCCTGCTGCTGGGCCAGACAGAAGAAGCCAGCAGAGCCCTCGAACTCAGTTCGGAAAAAGAACCCCTGGCCTTCATTCGCGAACATTCCCAAGATTCACCCGACTTGTTGCCCGGACTGTGCTTGTACGCCGAACACTGGCTACAAGAAGAAGTGTTTCCCCACTTCCGCGACTTGGCCAACGAGTCAGTGTCCTTGAAAGACTACTTTGCCGACCCGAAAGTACAAGCTTACCTAGAAGCTTTGCCGCAGGACGCAGAAACCGCCAACGAATGGGTCGTCGTGCAGCCCCGCTCCGGCAAGCTCCCAGGGCGACTGCAACCGACAGCAGGCCGATCGCCCGCTGCCATACCCGCACAGCCACCCACAGCCAAGCAGGGAGCCAGTACCGTCACCTTGACCCCCGTATCGGGCGAGGCTTCCACCGCAGCCTCGGGCGCTAAATCCCAGGCAACGGTGGCCGCGCCGAGCGCTGTTGCCCCCGTCTCTATCCCGATAGCTACAGTGCCACACCCTGCAGACTCGACTTCCAAACAACGCAGACGCCAACATTCAGGGCGCAGCGGAGCAACCGGCAATGGGCTAAAGGGCGATTTGGCCGATCGGGCGCGCACCAAGGCAGCAGAACTTACCGCCCAAGTCAAGTCCATGCCTCCAAAGAGGCTGGCTTTGTTTCTAGTCGCAGGTGTCCTGAGCCTGTTACTCCTGTGGTTAATACTCAGTCTGTTGGCTAGCGCGATGCAAGCCCTATCGGGTCCCTCTCTCCGAGGAGAGCAAGCCCTCGTCCGCCTGGAAGAACCGCCCCTAGAAATCCCTGCCTTGACCGCGGCCCCAGAGCCGAGCGCGGCAGGCGCAGTGTCGGGAGAAATCACTGAGGAATCAGCGGAACAAATAGTTCAAAGCTGGCTGTCGGCGAAAGCAGCCGCTTTGGGCCCCAACCACACTGTCGAAGAATTAAAGCAAGTTCTGACAGAACCGGCTTTGTCTCGCTGGCAATTGATGGCAGAAGCTCAACAGCGAAACAACGCGCACCAGCGTTATGTACACAAGCTGCAAGTTAATGGAGTTAAGACGAATCCGACTAATCCCGATCGCGCCCAAGTAGAAGCCCAAGTAGGGGAAAAAGCCGAGGTGTTCGATCGTTCTCAGCTCGTTTCTTCCCGCAATGAAAACCTGCGGGTGCGCTACGACTTGATCCGTCAAGAGGGACAGTGGCGGATTATGGATTGGCAAGTGATTAAGTAAGGAATTGGTAATTAGTAATTGAGGAGAAGGAGTCAGGAGTCAGAAGTCAGAAGACAGAAAACAGAATTCAGAATACCCCATGCCCCAAGTCAGGGGTAACGGTCACGGAAAGAATTTTTTGTGATTCACGATTAAAATCGCGGGCTTTAAACCTCAATTCTCCATCCTGTCGCACAGAATCCCTTCTGGATTCTGGCTCCTGAATTGTGAATTATTCTTCGGTAATTGGTAATTTCTGCTTGCTAGTTACTAATTACCAATCTCTAATTATTAGTTAAATTTTTAATTCCAAAAGCGGGAGTTTTGAATTGCAGATTATTGTTGAAGGCTGGCGTTTTATTTATCATTCCTATTGCGTAGCCAATCAATTTCAACTGCTGGAAATGCTCGATCGCCCGCGAAGCCAAATTGAGCTTTTCCACCGCGATATGCCTTACATTGACGCAGCTTGGGAGACGAAAATTAGTTTGTTCGATCGCCCAAATGAAACATTACTTCGCAGCATTAAGAGCCCTGCGGTAAATCAGTCAGCCGATGTTACCCTGCGAATGTACTGCCCGTGGGACTTCTCGGCATCCAGCAGCGCTCAAACTTGGGTATTTGCAGCCACAGAATGGGGGATTGTTACCAGTTCAGTATTACAGGCGATGGGTGTTAAGTCGATCGCCCACACCCCCGTTAACTCAGAAACGAAAATTATTACACCTTCAGCTTGGTCAAAAGCCGGCTTAATTCGCAGCGGAGTTGAGGCCGATCGCATTGCCGTTGTACCTTTGGGAGTCGATCCTCAGATTTATTATCCTGCTGCGGGCGATCGGCGTCAATCGCTGCGCCAAAGCTTCGGCTGGTCAAACTATTTTATATTTTTAAACATTGGAGGGCAAACGGATCGCAAAGGTATTCGCCCTTTATTAAAAGCCTTCGCTGCGGTAGTTGACAAATATCCAGATGCGAGATTAGTTTTAAAAGGTTCAGAACTGCTTTATCCGTCGAGAGACGAGATTGCTGAAGCCTGCCGAGTTGTGCTCAACGATGCGGAAAGAGCGAGGGTTTTACCAAGATTAATTTATACTGGTAGCCAGCTATCTTTTGCTCAAATAGCAGAGTTTTACCAAGCAGCAGATGTTTATGTTTCTCCCTATTTGGCAGAAGGTTTTAATCTGCCGGTGTTGGAAGCTGCAGCTTGTGGTTTGCCGGTTATTTGCACTGCGGGCGGCCCTACGGATGATTTTACGCGATCGAACTTTGCACAGCGGATCGAAAGTAAATTTACGGCTGTGGTGAGTGACGGGGAAACCTTATTTATCTTAGCTCCTGAGTGGGAACATTTGACTGATTTGATGCAAGGGGCGATCGAACAGCCTGGAATCGCTGCGAAAGCGAGGGTTGCGGGCCCGGCTTTTGTGGCTGAAAATTTTACTTGGAGGCGTGTAGTCGATCGATTGCTTGAGGTTATGGGAGGAGATAAAAAGAGAGAGGAGAAGTCTATTTTTGAGCCAATTATTTTGTAGTTTCGACGTTTCAAGCCCTAGATGGGGAAATAGGTATTTTCCGGCCTGAGCACAGGTCTACTGCGTTCTAGAAGGGTTAGTTAGATGACTTTGTTCGGCGTGGCGATCGTAACTTAGACTTGAGTCCTAGCCTGCATCAATCTCCTCAACTGGTTGCATGACTTTCTTCAAGGGCGATCGTAAATTACCATACTCAGTCTCACTCAATTCAGCACACTCAAACACACTGTACTACATCCACTGCCCATAAAGGGAAGCTCAAGGAAAAACAAACAACCTACCGCAATATAGCCCTAAAAGACTACTTAAAATTAGCAAAAAACACACAACCATTCCGCCCACCAAAAAGCAAAAAAAATTAAAAAATACTCCCATATAGTAAAAAAATTAGCTCATATTTAACAGCTAATCGAGTTAGACACTTATCTAAAAAATCTCACGAACTAGCCCGATAAAATATTCTCAACCCTAGGTTTGTCAAAATCTATATTTGAGCAAATACCAGACCAAAACTTATATGTTACTGGGATTTAACCCCAATTAATTGCTAGTAGCGATCGACCCCCACTTATTCAGAAAAACCTAAATTTTCAATAAATAGCGAATTTTTATATGCCATATTTGCGGTATTTGCGCTTCGCGGTTCCGAAAAATATTATTGGCGAATTGCCTGAAAATTCCCCAAATTAACTTAAAATCAGTAGAGTGGCATTTACCTTAAAACTACCTATGACAAAAGCCGAAATTAGCACCAAAAACATCACAGTTCCTAACGGGGATTTGCAAATAGCTGCATACCTAGCCCAGCCAGCCTCCCCAGGACAATTTCCCGCAGTTATCGTAATTCAAGAAATCTTTGGCGTCAACTCGCACATCCGTGAAGTTACTGAAAGAATAGCAAAAGAAGGATATGTGGCGATCGCCCCAGCCATTTACCAGCGTCAAGCCCCCGGCTTTGAAACCGGCTACACACCCGAAGCCATCCAAATCGGCAGAGAATACAAAGAAAAAACCACAGCTTCCGAACTTCTCGGCGATATCCAAGCCACCATCGATTACCTCAAAACTCTACCCTCTGTCAAACCAGAAGGTTTTGGCTGCATCGGTTTCTGCTTTGGAGGACACGTCGCCTACCTCGCAGCTACTTTGCCCGAAATCAAGGCTACAGCCTCGTTCTACGGCGCCGGTATCGCCACCCAAACCCCCGGCGGCGGAACCCCCACCATCGCCCGCACAGCAGACATTAAAGGCACTCTCTACGCCTTTTTTGGCACTCAAGACCCCAGCATTCCCTTAGAACAAGTTGACCAAATCGCCGCAGAATTGCAAAAACACAGTATTTCTCACCAAATTTTCCGCTACAATGCCGATCACGGCTTCTTCTGCGACCACCGCGGCAGTTACGACGCTACGGCAGCAGCCGACTCGTGGGTGCAGGTGAAGCAGCTATTTCATCAGCAACTTCAACCAGCTTAGAGAGTGGGAGATGGGGAGATAGGGAGATGGGGAGAGTGGGAAAATTTTTTCTACTGACGACTGCCAACTAAATTACTGACAACTGACAACTAAACTGACATGAATTCCAAATCTACAGGTTCTCAAAGCGCAAAAGCATCCTTTTCAATGGATGATTTTGCTAAAGCCCTCGAACAGCACAATTATGAGTTCCAGAAGGGACAAGTAGTGCGCGGCAAAGTGTTCGAGTACGACTCAAACGGCGCGTATGTTGATATCGGCGGCAAGTCTTCGGCTTTTTTGCCGATCGAAGAGGCTGCTTTGAGAACAGTAACGGATTTGTCGGAAGTGGTTCCGCTGGACGAGGAACGGGACTTTTTGATTATCCGCGAACAAGATGCAGATGGCCAAGTTACCTTGTCTCTGCGGCAGTTACAAATTCAGCAAGCTTGGGAAGATTTAATTGATTTGCAGGAAACCGGTAAAGTTCTTCAGGTGCGGGTTTCTGGGGCAAATAAGGGCGGCGTGACAGTAGATGTTCAGGGAATGCGCGGTTTTATTCCCCGATCGCACTTAGTGGAACGCGATAACCTAGAATCGCTGATCGGTCAATCTTTGAGCGTTAATTTTTTGGAGGTCGATCGCGAACGAGAAAAACTCGTACTTTCCCAGCGGATGGCCACTCAATCGAATGCCTTCAAGGATTTGCAAATTGGTCAGTTGGTGGAAGGAAAAGTCAGCAGCATCAAGCCTTTTGGCGTGTTTGTGGACTTGGAAGGAGTTAGCGGTTTGCTGCACATCAAGCAAGTTAGCCAAAAATATATTGATAACCTTGGAAAGGTGTTTGCTCCCGGTCAACCCCTGAAAGCGATCGTGCTTGACCTCGATGAAAGTCGTGGCCGGATTTCACTTTCTACTCGGGTACTGGAAAATTATCCTGGGGAAATGGTGGATAAAATGGCGGATGTTATGGATACCGCAGAAGAGCGATCGGAACGTGCTCGAAAGACTCTTTCTTAAGTCTTGACGTAATTAGAACCCCATCTACCGGAAACAATAGGAATGTAGGTTGAACCGCAAATATCAGCCGATAAACACAGATAAAATCATCGGTCTTCATCTGTGTCCCTCGGCTAATATCTGCGGTTAAAAAATCCCAATCTAACTAATCTGCTTTCTTCTTGATTCCTAATCAACAGTCAACAGTCAACAGTCAACAGTCAACAATCATTCCGGTGCAACCGGAATCGATATAAGATGACTCGAACTTGTTTCACTCTCCACAGTTGCTTCTACGGGCAAAGAATTTTCCATCTCTAGTGTTTGTTTCGGCTGATAAACTGCCAAGTCGAACCAGAAAGTCGTACCCACATTAACTTCGCTAACTAAATTAATTTTAGTGTGGTGCTTGTCAATAATGTTTCTGACAATAGAAAGACCTAATCCCGTTCCTTCTAAAGTGTGTACTCGGTTTTCTACCCGGAAAAAGCGCTCGAATATTGCTTGTTGGTCTTCAGGATCTATGCCAATTCCAGTATCAGAAATTTCGATCCGCACTACCGGAAAATGTTTGGCATCCGGTGACAAGTTTTGGTTGAGGGAGTGACCGTCTTTGTGGGTGGGCACCTCCGGCTCTAGCAAATACGCTCGAATGGCCACCTTGCCGCCGGACTGAGTAAATTTTAAGGCATTTCCTACTAAATTTGCAAATACTTGCAGTAACAAATCGTAATGACCTAAAGCAGGTGGCAAATACGGGTCAACTTCTTGCTCTAATTCAATGCCTTTATCCTTAGCATTTAACTGATAAGTCCGCAGGGTTTGTTCCACAGCTTGCGGGAGGTCAACAGCCTCCAAGTGATAAACTCGGCAGGATTCCAGTCGCGACAAGTCTAACACGTCGTTAACTAAACGAGTTAGTCGATCGGTTTCTCGATTGGCAATTTCTAGGAATTCCCTGCGCTCGCTTTCTAGAAGGTCTTCTCCGTACTCGTGGAGAGTCTCGATAAAAGATTTGATATTAAATAAAGGTGTTCTCAATTCGTGAGAAACATTGCTGATAAAATTGCTTTTAGCCTCATTTAGTTCTACTTCCCGAGTGATGTCCTGCACAGTCATTGCAATGCCTTTGAGACTTTCCCGGTAATGTCCAGAACCTTGATGCTTCGAGGTTTGCTCGTAGAAAGTACACTCTACAGCTACCGGGTGTTGTGGTTCGGTACAGGTATCTTCCTCATGGCGGATGCAGCTTTTGCACAGCGGTTCCGCCCCTGGCGCTTTGTGCAGAATGACAGTAGTTAAAACAATCCGAATTGTACGGTTAACGGGTTGGCTCATCGAGATGCGAAATTCGCCGCCTTCGCGATCGCCCGCAGCTATTTCCTGCAAAGGTCTAGCCAAGTCCTGCTGCACTTCCGAAGGCAAAATGTTCAGGACATTTACTCCGATCGCCTTTTTGCCTTCCCATCCAAAAATCCGCTTCCCTGTCGGATTAACTAAAATCACCTGCAAGTTTGCGTCTAATAAAAGCGCGCCATCAGCAATCGTTGATACCAAAGTTTGTAACTTAGCTTTTTCTGCTGTCAGCTCTTCAATATTTTGTTCTTCATAACTTTCGAGTTTCTGGGCCATTTCATTAAAACTGCCGATTAACTCGCCCAATTCTCCCCCTAAAGGCAGGTCAACTCGCTGCTTAAAATTACCGGTGGCAATGTTTTTGACCCCGAAGACTAATTGTTTGATCGGCTGAGTAATTGTCAGGGCATTAAATACAGCTCCCAAAATTACCATCACCCAAATAGTGACAAATACTGCTAAAGTGACATCCCTAGTCAGATTTGAAGAGATAACTGCTGCGGGATTTGGGTTAATGCCGATCGCCAAAACTCCCAAATATTTGTCTTCATGAATTAACGGCACAAATACATCGGTAACTTCTCCATCTGGCGTCAAGTGCTGCCGCACCAAAGGCAAAGAAGTTAAATTTCTCGCCTCAATATCGGCGATAAAATTATCGGGAAGTTTGATCTGGCGGCGCAGCGTCAGGGAAGTTTCCACCTCGGATTCGGAAAAGGGTATCCCCAGGAAAATATCCCCCGCTTCGTCTGCGTAAAGCATATAGCGGACACTGAAGGTGCTGCTGTAAAATTGGCGAGAAAAGCGGGCTACTTCGGAGCGATCGTTTTTGGCAATCAGCGGCGCCACATTTGCCGCCAACAGCAGGCCGAGGTCGCGGCCGTAGCGAGTATCGTTAAGTCGGGCGTCTTGCTGGATAGTATTCACGGCCCAGAATGTGAGGCCACTCATAATTAACGACACTACGAGGGTAGCAGCGGCCATCAGGCGGGTCTGGAGGGTAAAATCCGACCACCAGCGGGCAATAATTTCTCCGATTTTGTTTAGTATGGCCAGCATTTCACCAGTTCACCCGTTCAATATTAAAAGCAAGATCAATTCCGTTGGCTCCCGATCAAATTTTCTGCTGCGACTTGTCCGCTACCGCCACCGCAGAGATACCAAACTTCATTGTTACATTTCTACATTGAGATTGCTTGGCTGTGGGATGGCGGCCGATGTCGCAATTCCTAATTTTTATCGCCCAGAGCTCGGCGACCGATGTCCCGACGGCAGTAGACCCCTTCAAATTCGATACAATCAACCGCTGCATAAGCTTTGGAGATAGCTTGTTCCAAAGTTTCTCCCGTCGCAGTGACGCCCAAAACCCGGCCGCCGTCGCTCACCAACTGCTGCTGCTTCAACTGGGTGCCGGCGTGAAACACTTCTGCTCCTTTGGCTTCAGCTTCCTCGATACCTGTAATAACTTTGCCTTTTTGATAACTTCCAGGATAGCCCCCAGAAGCCAAAACTACGCAAACAGAGGCCCCCGACTTCCAGCGAATAGAATATTCACCGAGACGCTGCTGACAGCAGGCGAGCACCAAGTCTTCTAAAGGAGTTTCCAGCAGTGACAAAACCGCTTGAGTTTCGGGATCTCCGAAACGGCAGTTGAATTCTAAGACTTTGGGTTCTCCGTCGGGGGTAATCATTAAACCTGCGTAGAGTACACCCCGGTAGTCGATTTTGCGTTTTTGCAGTGCTGCGAGGGTGGGTTCGAGAATTTCTTCTTGAATCCTTTCCATGAGTTCCGGGGTGACAATGGGCGCTGGGGCGTAGGCTCCCATACCGCCGGTGTTGGCTCCCTTGTCGCCTTCGCCGATAGCTTTGTGGTCTTGGGCCGGCAACAACGGTTCCACTGTGATGCCGTCGGTGAGGGCGAGAATCGAGACTTCTTGACCTGTTAAGAATTCTTCGACGACGACTCGGATGTTGTCGGTGCCGAATTCGCCTCGGAAAATGGTGTTGATGGCGCTGTGAGCCATTTTGACGGTGGTGGCAACGGTGACTCCTTTGCCTGATGCGAGTCCGTCTGCTTTGATGACTATTGGGGTTCCTTGTTCCAGAACGTATGCTTTTGCTGCTTCTGCGTCGGTAAATACGGCAGCTTTGGGTGTGGGGATGCCTGCTTGGAGCATCAATTCTTTGGCCCAGGATTTGCTGGATTCAATTTGGGCGCCGGCTTTTGTGGGGCCGAAAATCATCATTTTTCGCTGTTGGAAATAGTCGGCGATGCCTAGCGATAGGGGCAATTCGGGGCCGACGATGACTAATCCGATGTTGTTGACCATCACAAAGCGTTCGATGCCTTGGAAGTCGTCGATGTTGAGCGACAGATTTTGACAGCCTTGGGTGGTAGCTGTGCCGCCGTTGCCCGGTACGCAGAATACTTGTTTAATCCGCGTAGATTCTAGCAGTTTTTTTGCGATCGCGTGCTCGCGCCCTCCGTTTCCCACAACTAAAACTTTCACAGTATCCTCACCTATGAATTTTGTTCCCTGAATGTCTGATTTTCAGTGTTGGCATCTATCTATCTGCTTTTTGCAGTGCTGTCAATTATGCCATGCTTGGCGCTAGGGAATTGCTAGATGTGGCACTTTTCTGGAGGGGTGGGGTTCGACGGCTGTTTCTCTATGGCTGGGAGCGTGCAATAATTAAAGACTTTAGCTGCACAATTTTTCTAGGTTCTGCCTCGATTTAATCCTGCAATTAAAACTCTTTTCTGGCTTTTAACTCTTCAATTACTGTAATTCATCCGGGGGCAAATAGCGATAAGATAGGCAGGTTGACTCTGCGGAATTTTACTCACATGAAATCAAATCAAACCGCTGCGAGTTCGTCTGCCAAATTTAAGCGGGTGGGCGTTGTCGGCGGTGGCCAGCTAGCTTCGATGATGGGGGATGCTGCTAGGGCGCTAGGTATTGAATTGGTAGTACAAACTCCCCATGCTACTGACCCGGCAGTTTCTGTTGCTGCTGGTGTTGTTTTGGCTGCTGTTGATGATGTTTTGGCTACGGCTCAATTGGCGGCTGGCTGCGATGTTATTACTTTTGAAAATGAGTTTGTAGATTTGGATGGTTTGCGGCCACTAGAACAGCAAGGTGTGTTATTTCAGCCGAGTTTGTCGTCGCTTTCTCCTTTGTTGGATAAGTACGTTCAGCGCTGTTATTTACAAGGTTTGGGTTTACCAACTCCGAGGTTTTGGGAATGGGATGGCAGCGCGGATTTGCCCCCAGAATTGTTTAAGGCGGTGGCGATCGACTTTCCGGCAATTTCGGTTTCCGACAGCGTGCAGATGGAAGGAGACTCGGATGCTGGATCGATCGACTTTCCGTTTGTCGTCAAAGTTCGCCGCCACGGTTATGACGGCCAAGGTACTTTTATTGTTAATGATCGGGGGAGTTTGGAGTCAATTCGTGCTAAACTCCAAGGTCAGTCTTTGCTAGTGGAAGAGTTTGTGCCGTTCGATCGCGAATTGGCAGTGATTGCGGCTCGATCAGCAAATGGCGAAATTGCGATTTATCCGATAGTGGAAACTCAGCAGCAAAATCAGGTTTGTCATCTGGTGATTGCGCCTGCTGATATTAGTTTAGATGTGAAAACAGAAGCTTGTGCGATCGCTCGCACTCTCCTCAACAGTTTGCAAGCTGTCGGCGTATTCGGCATTGAATTATTTTTAACCGCCGATAATAAGCTGTTAGTCAATGAAATTGCACCCCGCACTCACAACTCGGGACATTTTACCATTGATGCCTGCGAAACTTCACAATTTGAACAGCATTTGCGCGCAGTTTGTCAACTGCCTTTAGGCAATTCGGCTCTGAAATGTGCAGGCGCTGTCATGGTAAATTTGCTAGGCTACGAGTCGGCCCAGTCCGATTATTTAGCAAAAAGAAAACAACTGGCACAAATTAGCGGTGCTTTTGTACATTGGTATGGTAAGAAAGAATCGCGTCCCGGCCGGAAACTCGGTCACGTTACAGTTGTGCTCGACGCGGACAAGGTGGCTCAGGGGCGCTCCTCAGCAGAGGATCTCGCTCAAACCGTAGAATCCATCTGGTATGCAACTTAAATTGCTCGAAGCTTGCCAAAATTTGGTTAGTTGGTATATATTAAATAAAGGTTCTACTGCGACGTTGGTGACTGCCAATAATGTTTTTTTGATCTATAACTCTTAACTCTCGGGAATCAAGATGTTTGGACAGCAGTAAACTGGGCTTGTACCCAGAAACTTTAAGTCCGAGCCAACGGTACCCACCTGGTAAAATACCAGGTCAAAAGCTGAGGTAAGACGGCGTTGCGGGGAGCCATTAAAATTTCGATTGAGATAGGCGCTGTGAAATATGGCTAGCCTATTTTTTTTTGAGATAAACGCCTTTATCATACTAGATCTTCAAGTTTTGCCTAAACTCCTCTAGACAGGGCTATTTCATTCTAAATAATGCCTTAGCAAGGATATCGTTTCCGGTTGCATCGGAAGGAATAATAAAAGCGAGTCAACAGTCAAAACTTAACAATCATTCAGTTTTTCCACTGACAGTCACTCGTCAAGCCCTGATGAGGAGTGCAACCGGAATTGATATGACTTGTCGATCACGCCTGAGATAAAAATAAAGCGATAAGTTAAATTGACGACGGTCGATCGTGCCATATTTCCAGCGGTACTGGTCGCAACCTTCCCGCTACTTCTACACTCGGCCAATTCGGATCAAAAGTCAAATTTTCCAACGTTCCATCGCTGTGAATTAAAAACGTATCCTCAATTTTTGCTCCCGACAAACTCGGATTCCAAGCCACAGCCATATTTTCTGCCAAAATATCTGAAGTAGCCGGATTCGCCACAATTTCCCGCGCCAAATATCCGGTAGTTCCGCCTTGATGGTGTTCCGCAATTGCTTGAGGATATCCGTGCTCTTCGTAAGCAGTTTTAAGCGTATCATAAACCGCATTCAGCGTTACTCCCGGCCGACAAAAATTTAGCGCCACTGCTTCAATTTCCCTGACTTGTCGGTGCAACTCTGAATACTTTTCCCCAAGAAAATCGAAACAGACAAATCTGGTTAAATTTGCATACAAACCCCATCCCCTCGCGCAAAATACTAACATTGCTTGTCGTCCAATTTGTTCGGCGGTAGCTGTGGCGTGGCGGTACATTGGTAAACGCCTTTCTCCAGCAACTAATGTCAGGGCTGGATGCAAACCTCTCGCCCACAAAGCCTCTGCACCGGCTCCCGCTAGCTGATATTCTGTCCATGTTGGTTTGGCTGCGGAAAGTACCTCTGTCATGGCTTCGCTGGCTAAACGCCCGACTCGGCGATATCGCTCTAATTCGCTTGACATCATTGTCTGTTTGCGAGACTGTAAAGATGCGATTATTGGCGTTTCTTTGGGATAAATTGGCCGATCGCTCATGACGTTACCGTCACCAGTAATTTCTTTGACGAAAGCTTCGCGCTGTGCAACATCAGCCCAAGGATAGATGTGCATTTGAAAGTTGGCTGGCACTTCCTCGTCCTGCAAGCGTTGAGCTTCGATTTCATCGGTGAGAACCCAAGCGTTTTCCGCAGTAATTAATATTTCTGCAACTCCGGTTTCTGCAGTTAGCAATACTGTATGAGAACCGCCGGCTGTGGCCCAGGCAAACCAGTCAGTGCCTCGCAAGCGAAGGGCGATCGCTCCTGTTTCGTTTAAGGCTTTGCGGATGAATTCGAGTTTTATATCGACTTCTTTGTTGAATGAGTTTATCATATATTGACCCAAAATCTAAAATCTAAAATCTAAGATAGATTGACCGATACGGCTTGCAATTCTTTAGCTTTTTCTTCGGGTAAAGCGTCGTTGGCAAACATTCCGGCGGCGAGTTCGGTTCCTGCTAGGTATTTTAGCCGCTCGCTCGATCGATAGGGCGGATAAAATTGGGCGTGCAAATGCGCTTCTGGATGGGGTTTCCCGTCTGTGGGCCCTTGAAACCAAGCCATCAAATAAGGGAATGGGCGATGCCACAAACCGTCATATTTGAGGGTGACTGTTTTTAAGGCCTTAGCGAGTGATTGCCGCTGTTTTTCCGTCAAATCGATAAATGTAGCAGCGGGGGCGATCGGGGCAATCCACACTTCGTAAGGGTAGCGGGCACAAGCGGGGACAAAGGCGATCGCCTCTTCGTCTAAATAAATAATTCGCTGTTTGTCGGAAATCTCTTTTTGAATCAAATCTTGCAGCAAACCGCTACTGTTTTTTTGATAGTAACTCGATTGACATTCTAACATCCGTGCCGGCACCGGTGGCACGAACGGATAAGCGTAAATTTGACCGTGGGGATGGTGCAAAGTTACTCCGACTTCAACGCCGCGATTTTCAAATGGCAAGACGTATTGAATTTCGGGATTGCTGCCAATAACTGAAGTGCGATCGGCCCATACTTCTAATAGCAATTCCAAGTGAGATAACTCCAAAGAACCCAAGGAAGCCAGCGGATCTTGAGTGAAAACAACGACTTCGCAAATGCCCTTGGCGGGCAAAGTTTCGACAATATTTGCAGGTGCATTTTTTGCTTGCACAGTCATCGAGGGAAAGCGGTTGTCAAACACTGCTACATCGTACTTTCCCGGCGGCAATTCTGTCGGAAACTTAGGGTTAATTGTAGCTGCCAGCGGGTTGTATTCCGGCGGCGGCATGAAAGTTCTTCCCTGACGGTGGCTGGCGTATGCTACCCATTCCCCTCGCAAAGGATGCCACCGAAAGTGGGGGTTTGCCTCTACGGGTTCATTGCTGGGACTTACGGCCGCGATACCTTCTGGGATTGGGTAGCGACTGTAGAGTGTGAGTGGGCGGCCGTCTGGTTTTAGCAATGTTTGGGCGTACATTTTTTGTAGGGGCGGGCGATCGCGTTTAATATATGTTAGGAGTATAACTTCGTGCTTTGAGCATCCGCCCCTACCTAAAGTCGCAAATTATTTTAACAAGTTTACTTTGCAGTACCAACGTCAGTCGACCGTCCGCAAGTCCGCCAGGCGTCGAAACCCACGGGGTTTTTAGCTAAAGAGCTCGCTATGAGGACTAATGAGTTCTTGAGTCATATCTAAGAGGACTTTAGCTTTGACAGGACTTACGCAGGCCCACTATATATAGTGTGCCAAAAAAGGCATCTCCTTTTTCTCTCATCAAGAGTGAGCCTCACGAGATTAAAAACTTGCTGGCTCAAAAAATCACCAATTCTCCTGTTTAACAAGATATAGCAGTAGGAAAGGATAGTGGTCAGACTAACTATATAGAAAGATTTAATAATACTCTGATACAAAGAATATATAGTCGGTAATAAAAAAAATACCACTTTAAAATACTCTCCTATATTAGAGGCAGCTCTTTGGTATTTTATTGATGAGTATAACGCCAGTTGAGCTATCCAATAAAAGCCTTAATTATACTGACTATGCAGGACTACTTAATTTTTAACCTTTGATTCGCCTAGGCTAAATTTAACGGATATTGCCACTTTAATTATCCGCGCTCCACACCTTCGCAATTGTATCCCTATTATTCCAGGTACTGCCACATTAGTGCAGCGAATTACAGCGTTATATAACAAGTTAATATTGCTGACTAAATAGCAGCAGAATTGGATCATCTCTGCTTAGCGCAGGTTTATCCTGCACTGACTTATTATCACGAAAATCGAGCAGAGATAGAAGCAGAGTTAGTGGCTGAAGAATCGGAATATGAGCGTTGGATAGCATTAAATAACCTACCCATGCAGGAGACATGAGTCAGCATTAGTTTTTTTAATCAGGGCTAATGTCCTGACTACGATCGCAATTCCCAATTACCCAGTATATTTATCGATCGACCATTCGATCGAGCTTTTCCTTAACCAACAAGTCTAACAACGAGCGCAACACAAACAAGCCACCGAATCCCGAAACCGCAAAAGCTGCGATCGCCCCCGTTTGATATCCGCCCACTAGCAGCACTGCACCCGACAAAAACACAAAACCAGTCAGACAAGCGAAAATTAGAGTTTTCAAAGCTAAATTAATGCGTTTCAAGGCTCTTTCGCTCTCGATATTTCGCACTCTAATTTGCAGTTCGCCCTCTTCAATTCGCTGCTCCAAACGCTTGAGAAAAAATTGCGATTTGCTCGGCTGCCGTAACTTATATGTAATAAAACTTCGCGCTTGCCTTGCCAATTCTCCGATCGCATTTCCCCGCCCCTTGCTCACCGCAATACTCTTGACAAAAGGCTGAGCGGAGGCTATGAAATTGTAGTTAGGGTCGAGAGTTCTAGCAATGCCGTCGAGAGTCGTCACGGACTTGACAATAAACATCATTTCTGCGGGCAAGCGAAACGGTTGCTGCTCGAACATGATGTAAAGTTCGTTCTTAATTTCATTAAAAGCTTGAAGGTCGATCGGCTTATCAATAAACTTATCCAACAGAAAAGCAATCAGCCTGCGTACCGGCATCATATCTGGCATCGGCTCAACTAAGCCGATCGAAATTAAAGTATTGAGTACCTCGTCAGTATCCTTCCTCATCACAGCAAAAAAAGTCTTGACCATTTGGTCTTTAGCCAGAGACTTTATCTCAGCCATCATCCCAAAATCGTAAAAAATCAAGCTACCATCTTCTGTTACCGCCAAATTTCCCGGATGCGGGTCAGCTTGAAAAAAACCGTCAATTAACAACTGTTTTAAATAACAGCAAATTCCGAGTTGATTGAGCTTCACAATATCCACTCCAATCGCCTCTAAACTAATGCGATCGTCCACCTTAATGCCTGGTGCGTATTCTAGAGTCAGCACTTTTTTAGTAGTGTATTGCCAGTAGACTTTCGGGACAATAACTTGAGGATATTCTCGAAAATTATGGCTAAAGCGATCGGAATTTTTACCTTCTTGCACGTAGTCAATTTCTTGATATAAAATCTTAAAAAACTCGTGATAAATAGATTCCAGGTCATATTTGCGCGTCCCAGGCAAATAGCGATCGCAAAAACGCATCACTTGGCGCACCGCCTTCACATCCAAATCAAATAAACTTTCCAAACCCGGACGCTGCACCTTCACAATCACATCTTCCCCGGTGTGCAGCCTAGCTTTGTGCACCTGTCCCAGACTCGCAGCAGCGATCGGCGACGGGTTAAAATCGCGGTACAAAGCATAAATATCCTTGCCTAACTCTGATTCTACAAGAGCGATCGCCTCTTCGGAACTAAACTGAGGAACCCGATCCTGCAACTGTTCGAGTTCCTTCACATACTCAAGCGGTAGCAAATCCGCCCGAGTCGAGAGAGACTGCCCGATTTTAATAAAAGTCGGGCCTAAATTTAGCAAAGTATTGACCAACCAATGAGCGCGAATTCTTCTAGTATGAGGAGAATTATTTTGCAGCAGTCCATCCCACCACAAAAAAAACATAAACTTTCCCGCCGCTGCAAAAATGTCTATTTGCCGTGCCAGTGGCGAATATTTAGAACGTTGCCAACGCAGGGTTTTAGGTGCAGCTTTTGTGAGCATAATATTGGCTATCGAATTCCATGCACCGTGACAATTTTTAGGGGACAATCCAGGACGCAGAAACCGGCTTGTACGAAAAGACGGGTTGCAGGCCTTTGAAACAGTTAAAAAACTCAGTTTCTTTGGTCTATGCTGCGTAAGATCATCTCCGACTATACAATTATAATTAAGTTCCTAGTAAGTAATGCAAGTCCTGATTAATTCATAAATACAGGACAGTCGTACTCACTACAAACACGCGCTAATTACAGGCCAATAACCAGACATAATATAAGCCCTCGGGAAAATCAGTAATCGAGAACCGGCAATTTAGACGGCAACCAGACCAACAATTCAAAACAGAGGACTTGCTAGCGTTTACGACATTTCCAACTCTCCCTCTTCTGGCAAGTTTTCTAGTTTCGCCTGTTCGGTGCCAATTCCCAGCACCTTCTCAGCCGAACTATTCTTCTACATTAGAGAGTTCCGCTGCAAATTGCGGCAGAGTCAGAGTAAAAGATGTACGCCACAAATTGTCAGCTTCTGAACTTTCTGCCGGACAGCTAGATACATCAATAGTACCATTCAAGTGCTGCACTAAAGACTTTACCAGAGCCAGACCCAAACCCGTACCGGCGATAGCTTGGTCAGTAATGCCAGTGCCGCGGCGGAACTTGTCAAAGATGTGGGGTAAATCACCCGCAGAAATGCCGCGCCCGAAATTAGAAATGCTCAGGACAATATAGCCGGCTGCCTCAGACGCCTCCAAAACTACCGCCGTTCCAGAAGCAGAGTATTTTCCAGCATTCGTCAGCAGTTCCAGCAGCACCCGATTGAGAATGTCCGGGTCGGTTTCCCAGCAAGGGGTTAACTTGGGCAAATCCACCTTCAGAGTCAATTGCTTATCCGCCCACTGTTTTTCAAAATCCCTAACTAAATCTTGCAATAAACGGTTGAGATCGATTTTGATTAGAGAAATCGGGACTTGCTGAGGCTCAAACTGCTTGAGGGCCAGCAAATCGTTAACCAGAGCAGTTTCCTTAGAACACTGCTGTTCTAGAATGTCGAGATACTTAGTCCGACTCGCTGACGGCAGTTCAGCTTGTTTGAGCATCAGAATTGCCAGCTTCATGATTGTTAAAGGGGTACGCAACTCGTGACTCAGAGTGCTGAGAAACTCGTCTTTAATCAGCTTCAATTTCCGCATTTGCTCTAGCTGATTGGCAGATTGTTCGTACAGTTTCCCCTGCACGTCTAGACTTTGCTGCAACTGAGAGGTTCTGTCTAAGACTACGGTTTGCAATTCCTTAAGCGTTTGAGTTTGGATAATCATCTTGCTCGCTTGAGCGCTGACTGATTCCAGAACTTCTAATTCTTCCGGGGTCCAAGTGCGCGGCTCGGACTGCTGCAAAACCAAGAAACCCAAAACTGTTTCCTGGCAGCAACCGCCCGTGAGGGGAACCAGCAGCAAGCCGCGAATGCCTTGGAGTTTCAAAATTTCTTTGGCTGCTTCTTGTTCTTTGCCGATTAATGCGCCTGCGTCAGCGAGGGCGAGGGGTTTGGCTGCGCTGTGGAATGCTTGGCGGCACAAATTAGATTCTGACAGCCAAAAAGCGGGAGAGTTATTTGGTTTTGAGTTGGGGATTTTGGATTGGGAATTAGCAGTTTTATTCTTGTTTTTTGTTTTGGATGTTGAGCTTTTTTTCCCAGTAGCGCTTTGTGTTATTGCCTGTTTGTTTGGAGCTTTTTTTACAACGGATTCGCAAACTAATTCGACTTTCGCTTTGGGAGTTTGATTGGGGGAGCGAGTTGTAAATAAAGGATCTGTATATTTCAATAGCAGAATTTGGCCTCTATCTACTTCCAGGGTATCGACGGTATTTTCAACAACTTGCTGCAATCTTCGATCGACTTCTGAATTTGTGTCGATCGATGCAGCAACTGACCTGAGTAGATTTTTGTATTTAGCTTGTCGCTGTAACTGTTCCTTTAAGGTGGCAATTTCTTGAGTTTTTTGAATGTGAGAAATCGCGATGCCGATCGCGTCTGATGCTGCTTCAAGGCGCTGCCGATCGGCTACCGACCACTCATGAGCTTGCGACTTACCAACAATCACCATGCCATTTACAGCCCCTCCAAATCGCGCAGGCCCTGCCAAAATTGCCCGAAAAGGCAGCGCAGTCACAGGAGAATTGGGCGATGAAGCTGCCGGACTATCAAGATAATCGGATATCGCCACTATCTCGCCGTCTGCTAGGACGTTTGCCCAAGCGGGATGTTCGAGTGATATGCTAGGCGGTTTTAATCTTGGGGTTTGGGGGTCTTCGGGTGTTTCGGTGGAATCCACAGCACCGGCCAAATAGGGGAGATCGCTCCTATTTTGCCAGCAAGCATTTGGATTTACTACTTTCTGGTCAAGCACACCAGCAACCAAACAGAAATCTGCCCCCCACGCAACCCCCAAAGTGGTGGCTATTTGCTGGAGCAGGATTTCTCCATCAAAGCTGGTCGCGAGAATTTGACAAATTTGTCGCCCGAGAAGGGCAGGATCGACCTGGAACTGCATAAGACGATCCAGAAATTTTGGGATTGATACTGGTTCTGGGATTTGCGGTAAATGCAAAGTGCAAGACTCGGACGGCGATCGGTCGATCGGACTAAAGTCTTGATTTCCCTGGCAATCGATCATGGCAACCAAGCCTTTATTCTAAGATGTTTGACCCGGCTCCTGCTGCAACAAATATAGAACCTTTCCATAACTGTCGGCTTGACAGTTATGACCCTGCTTTCTGTGTTTGTGCAGCCTGTCGGCGGGTCACTAGATATCTGAAAATATACCCCGAGCTGACTGAGTTCTATTTTCCCGTTTTCTACCCTTCGATCTGTACGGGATGAACTTTACCATCCTTTACCGGATGATTATCAATCCCATTCCCGCTAATTTTGACTGTTATTGTATAGTATGAAGCTTTTCTAGAGACCGCTTAGTGACACCCCTCTTCTCACTGTGTGATGTTTCCTATTTAAGTTAGTGATCTTAACAAATTTTTATTTTGATACAAATCCGCCGATCGAGTAACGCCGATCGCAAAAATTCTCAATCAAAAAATTCTCAATCATAACATAGTTGAGAGTTTTCGAGTTTTTGCTCAAAAACTCATTTTTCACAACACCTAGAGCCGTGCAGCGAAGTCTCTGGTTAAATTTATCCCACCTACCTGCTTACTTATTTTGTGCTTCCTGTTGGGCTTTATCGCTATTTTGGCGGTAAAGTGCAGTCCGGTTCAGAGCCATTGTATAGCGGGGATGCTTGGAGGGCACGGCGGCCATCAAATCCGAAGCTTGCTGCCACTTAGCAGCTACGACTAACCAATCCTCGCGAGATTGAGCGGTTTTGCCCTCGGTGGCTGCTTGTTCGGCTACTCGCACTGCTTGGGCAAAAGAGTCAACAGCAGAATTAACAGTCTCCTTAGAAATTTTCAAAGCAGGTTTTGCCTCCGAGGGAGGGGCAGTTGCCACTGCTTGGGTGGTGGCTTGTGTGCTGTTTGGCACTTGGGAATTGAGTCCTTTGTAGATGGCTGCCACTGCTGCAAGTAACAGCACCGTCAAGCTGATGCCGCCGACAATACCGCGCTGAAATTGTCGGGGTTCGTGGATCGAGCGAGGTGCAGCCATTCTCGGCAAAGCCCGCTTGCCGGAGATAGCTTGGCGTTCGTGATGGGCGGTGGCTAAACGCTTGAACAAATTCGGTTTTCTGAGTTTAATTTCTTGAGACCACAGCAGTTGATTCTCCGAATCGCGACTAATTTCTTCGAGCCACAGCAGTTGGTGTTCTCGGACAAGCCGGCTGTTGATGTTGACTCGGCGAATATTGTGGGGCGAAATGCGTTCCAAAATTTCTCGGACTCGATCGACCAAACTAGACTCTTGGAGCAGTTGGGGCGTTGCAGCTTCGCACAGCAGTTGCAGCACCCCGTCTGCAAACACAGCTCGGGCCCTGACCCCTACCTGTGCCAGTTCGTCATTAAGGATTTGAATAATCGATGCAACCGAGCCCTCGCGAGCTTGTCGAGCAATGTCATCTATTGGATTGGTCATAAAACTATCTTGACGCTTAGCAATCTGTTAATTGTTAACCCAAAGTCTCGGATCTAATTTTTACTAATACAGGTTATCACTGACACTGCCAGGTTAAAATGAACAGATGCAAATCTTGCATACCGATCCACTTAAAATTATCACCACAGCATTGAGCGAGGCTAACAGGAAATAAACTATGGGTAAAGTAATTAGCGGTCAAATTTTTGTTGTAGACGACAACATCGATACAGATCAAATTATCCCGGCCGAATACCTGACCCTGGTTCCCTCGAAGCCGGATGAGTACGAGAAACTAGGCAGTTACGCTATGATTGGGTTGCCCGATCGCTACGGTAAGTTTATCGAATCCGGTGAACAGAAAACCCGGTATCCGATTATCATAGCCGGCGAAAATTTTGGCTGCGGTTCTTCGCGGGAGCACGCTCCGATAGCTCTCGGGGCCGCCGGCGTCACAGCGGTGGTGGCTTTGTCTTACGCCCGCATTTTCTTTCGCAATTGCTCGGCTACTGGCGAATTGTACCCGATCGAATCAGTGGAGCGGCTCTGCGACTTGTTTGCTACGGGGCAAGAAGTGACGATCGACTTTACAGCAGAGGTAATTGTCAACCACACTCTAGATCAAACTTTCTCGCTCAAACCTTTAGGAGAAGTAGGGCCTGTAATAGATGCCGGAGGGCTGTTTGACTACGCGCGCCAAACAGGAATGATTGCCGCTCGCTCTTAACTTTTAAAACCCCTGCAATGTAGGGTGTACCACCGGGCGCACCTTACAAATATCTCCCAGCTCAAACCGCTCCCATCTAGGGGGCGCGGAAATTTTCTCAAATCGACTCAATAAAATTCAATAAAATACGCTGGTGAGCAATGCCAAAAGGTCGCACATCTCTTGACTGCTCAGAATAGCATTTGCCAGCCCGAATCTGCTCGGGTGTCAACAACTTCATATCCCACCCCTCAAGCAAAACTAAATCCTTGACATCCGCACTAAGTTGTGCATGAAAAACGTGGCGAACCACATCTTTTTCGACATCACAACAGAAAAAAGAAACACTTGCAGGAGCATAGCCAATTTCCTCTGATAATTCCCGCACTACAGCAACTTCCGGCGTTTCCCCGGGTTCCAAGTGTCCGCCAAACAAAGCCCAATGTCCGGGATACCTGATATGAGGAATATCGTCCCGCAACTGACAGAGAAACTTGCCCTCTCGGTACAAAATCGCGATCGCAACGTGAATTTTAGTCATGTGTTAGAAAGAAAAGAGAAGGAAGAAATTGCTGTAGGAGCGGGTTCACCAACATCTGTAAAATTAACCAAAAATATAGGTAAACCCGCCCCGACCATAATATTATGGTTAATGAACTTTGAAGATAAATAAACAGCTCCAAATCGCCCAAGCACAACTATAAACCTTTGATTTTTAGGAAATAGACTTACTCATGGAAATAAATTAGCATCTTCGTATTTTTATTTATTTGCCGCTGGAGTGCGCTTTAATTGTTGCATTTCCTCAACATAAACTTCACCTAAATCCTTTCCTGCCAATTCCTTCAGAGTAATACTTTTGTAGCGGACTTCTCCCTTCAGCAACACTTCATCGCCAAGCTGGGGCAAATCTTGCGTGGTTAAAATCCAAATACTGCCAGTACCATCCTCAAGTTGATAAGCCGCATTCCCCACAAACGGAGCGCGATTTTCCACCTTTCCCCGGAGATAAACTTCAGCATCCACTTGCCGCTTTTGTTGAACGTCGCCAATGCTAGCCACATTAAAACCAAGATTAAGTTGAGACAGAGGTAAATTGCCACAACTGAAAAAACCGCTGGCGAGGATTAGCGATAAAGAGCCGGTGCAGAATCTTTGAACCCAAACTTGCTTAATTGCAGTAGTCATTGGTCAACTGATTGGAGATTTGAGATGTGAGATACGACTTACTTTAACAGAATCCAAAGAATCGATCGCAAGTAAGAAATTTCTCTAGTGTAGTCCTTGACGGGGATTAAGCTAAAATCTAAAATCGTCAGCCCCTAACCCAGAGTCTACAATGGATGCCAAAACTGCTCAAATACTAGATGGCAAAGCTTTAGCCACAAAGATTCAAACCGAGCTGAGCGATCGAGTCCGCGCCCTACAACCCCAAAAGGGGCGTCCTCCCGGACTTGCGGTGCTGATGGTGGGCGACAACCCAGCTAGCGCAGCCTATGTTCGCAACAAAGAGCGAGCCTGCGCTAAGGTTGGCATAGCTTCCTTCGGCCAGCATTACCCCGCAAACGCTACTCAAGCCGAACTAGAACTTGCAATTCGTGCACTCAACGAGGACGATCGAGTAGATGGCATTTTAGTTCAATTACCGCTACCAGAACACTTAGATGCAATTGGGCTGCTGTACCAAATTGCTCCCGACAAAGATGCTGACGGACTTCACCCTGTAAATTTAGGCCGTCTCGTGCGCGGGGAGCAAGGTTTGCGGAGTTGTACTCCCGCCGGAGTGATGCGGTTATTGCAAGAATACCAGATTGATTTGAAAGGAAAAAATGCCGTTGTTTTGGGACGGAGTATTTTGGTAGGTAAACCGATGGCGCTGATGCTGTTAGAAGCCGATTGTACTGTTACTGTAGCTCATTCGCGATCGCAAAACTTAGAATCTATTACCAATCAAGCCGATATTTTAATAGCCGCAGTCGGCCGCACAGAAATGATTACACCTAATATGGTCAAACCTGGATCAGTAGTAATTGATGTCGGTATTAACCGCGTCGTCAATCCAGACGGTACGAGTCGTTTGGCCGGAGATGTTGACTTTGAGGCTGTTAAAACAGTAGCCGAATTTATCACGCCGGTGCCGGGAGGAATCGGGCCGATGACTGTTGCTATGCTTTTGGAAAATACCGTTTCGAGTTATATTGAATACGGTTCTAATTGAATAGGGGCAAACTTGTGAGCCAGTATTGGCTCAATTAGGGTTAGTAATCTACCAACAGACAAACATTTTAGCTATGGCTTTAAAACCGGATGCGTCAGGGACATTGCGCTTAATTGGCGACAACACCTCGGAATTAATTCAACTTTCTCTTGGAGAGCTAACAAACTTCCCTTTAGGAGCTTGGGTACTCAATGGCGATGATACAGTAAATGGCTCAGGGGCTAGCGAGTTAATCCTGGGAAATGAAGGGGAAGATTTTCTCATAGGTTTTGCAGGCAACGATTCTGTATTTGGGGGAAAAGGAAGAGATGGCCTGTATGGAGCGGATGGAAATGACTGCCTCAGTGGTGGTCTAGATGCTGATTGGCTTATTGGAGACTCTGGCGATAATCTTTTAGGCAATGATATTTTATTTGGGGGTAGAGGCAATGATGTTTTAGAGGGCGCAGGGGGGGATAACACTCTGGTTGGTGGCTTGGGCAGAGATATATTAAGTTGTGAGTTTGGCGGTAATTTATGCGTTCTGGGAATAGATCCTGCCACTACAGATATCAATTCTAGTGATCTGATCGGATTGTTTGATCCTGGTTTTGATCTAATTGGATTAGCCAGTGGCTTAACGGTGAATGATATAGTGTTGGAGCCGGTACAGGATGTGACAATAACAGTTAGTTTCGATGGGCCGCAAGCTTTACTACTCCTGTCTCCAGAGCGGGCCAGGGAAAATAGCGGACCTGCTTCAGGGACTCTAATCAGAGTCAGGAATTCTAACGCGATTTTAGGTTTTGTAGAGGATGTAACGCCTAATGAACTACAAAGCAGCATTGTTTCCGTTCAGGGTTTCTAAGTTCAGGACAATCAGTGGTAAGCTGACAAACTTATAATATTGTTAGCCACAAATTAACTCCTGATATTTAGAGGAGTTACGCAGAAACGCTAGTAGTAGGGTGCGAAATACGCACCTTACTACTATCGGTTGTGTAAAAAGTGACTATTATATTGATGTCGGTATCAACCGCGTCGTCAATCCCGACGGTACGAGTCGTTTGGTCCCAGATGTGGATTTTAATGCTGTTAAAACAGTAGCCGGATTTATCACGCCGGTGCCGGGAGGAATCGGGCCGATTACTGTTGCTATGCTTTTGGAAAATACCGTTTCGAGTTATATTGAATACGGTTCTAATTGAATTATGACCCACTTGTGAGCCAGTATTGGCTCAATTAGTAGGGTTAGTAATCTACCAACACACAAAGATTTTAACTATGGCTTTAAAACCGGATGCGTCAGGGGCATTGCGCTTAATTGGCGACAACACCTCGGAATTCATTCAACTTTTTCCTGGAGATCTAACAAATTTTCCTTTAGGAGCTTGGGCGCTCGATGGCGACGATACAGTAAATGGCTCAGAGGCTAGCGAGTTAATCCTGGGAAATGAAGGGGAAGATATTCTCACAGGTTTTGCAGGCAACGATTCTTTATTGGGGGGAAAAGGAAGAGATGCCTTGTTTGGACAGGAGGGGAATAACTCCCTCAGTGGTGGTCTAGATGCTGATTTTATTCTTGGAGAGGCTGGCGATGATATTTTATTTGGGGGGAGAGGCAATGATGCTTTAAGCGGCGCAGGGGGGGATAACACTCTGGTTGGCGGCTTGGGCACAGACTTATTAAGTTGTGGGTTTGGCAATAATTTATGCGTTCTGGGAATAGACCCTGCCACTACAGATATCAATTCTAGTGATATAATCGAAAGTTTTGATCCTGATTTAGATCGCATTGGATTAGCGGGTGACTTAAGGGTCAATGATATAGTGTTGGAGCCGGTACAGAATGTGGCATTAACATATACGATCGATTTCCCACAAGCTTTACAACCATTACTCCCTCCAGGTCCGGCCGGCGCAAGTGGATCTGCTTCAGCAACTCAACCCAGAGGCGGAATTACCGGAGTTTATTCAGGAACTCTAATCAGAGTCAGAAATTCTAACGCGATTTTAGGTTTTGTAGAGGCTGTAACGCCTAATGAACTAGAAAGCAGGATTGTTTCCGTTCAGGGTTTATAATTTCAGGACAATCACTGGTGGCATGAAAAACTTATCAGAACTAGGGTGCGTCGTTGTGAGATGGTATATCGGATTTGAATATTTAAGGGTGGCGACGCACCCTACTGCTTTTAATCAAGCTTAAGGTCGCATTCGCTCGTTGGTAGTGCTAAGCAGGAAAGGATGAGCAGACAGGAAGCGAAGCATTGTAATGGTGGATGAATAACCAAATTGCTCCAATGTGATTCTCTAACTTCTTTGAGAACGACAAGCTTTTACGAACCAGACGCGACACGCGCTGACGCAAGGTGCAATTGAAGCGTTCAATGTAGCTGGTTTTTCCTGTTTATGAGCCCACTGCATAATGCCGTTTGCTGGGTAAGACCTCCGCATAGGCTGACCAGAAATCGCTGTAGACTACGGCACATTGGCGGTAAACCGGGGGCATCGACTGCAACGCCAGCTTGTGCTGATCCGGAACTGCGATTGCCGATGTGCACCCCGACGATCTCACGGGTTTGGGTATCGAGGGCAAGCCACACCCACTGCTTGTTGCCTCTGTTGCCGACAAATGACCACAATTCATCCATCTGCACCGTCAGACGGCGTTTTGGCTTTGGGCGCACTTGCACCTCCTGCTCTACCTGTTGGTATTTCGCATTAACGTATTGTTGCACCCACAGTTCTGATATCTCCAAGGCACGGGCAATTCCTGCCAGCGACAACTTCTCCAAGAGCAATCGGTCAATGATGCCTTTAGTTTCCTCGCTAATCATCCGCCACTGCGGATCTTCGACAAATTGCCGTCCACAGTCTCGACATTTGTAATTTTGCTTCTGATGCCGAGTTCGACCGTTTTTCATCACAGCGTCAGACTGACAATTCGGACAGATAGGCAGAGCGGTAGACATGCAGACAAACAACATTAGAGTCACAGCACTTCCATTCTCTCACCCTTTCCTCTTTAGGACTACCCGCTCGTTTAACCGCCCTCGGAACTTGGCTGTATTCAGACGGATGGCTCTTTATGCTGTTAATCAAGAAACCACTCTCAAGCGTAGCTTACGACAGAAAAGACTACGGGCTGCGATGAATGATGACTACATGATGAAAATTCTCCAGTCCTTGTGCCAAGCCTGATTGAGATGCTCTTACCCTGATTGCGGGGAGTTGCATTTAGAATGGAAACGCTGGAGAACATAACCGCAAATAAATATCCCGTTGAGTATCAGAAAAAGCTCTTCTGCCATGCATGATTCTAGTATTGTCAACCATTAGGATATCCCCTGTTTGCCACGATATCTCTGTAGTTATTCTCTCAGCCACTTCATTAAGCTCAGACACAATATCATCAGTTATTTCTGAATCATCATCAAAGCAAGGGGTGTTGGGATTTCTATGTTTTGCTGCCAATAGACTGTTGATAAAGGTCGGATATTTTCCACATCTACTTGGGTGTATGGCTGGACAAATAAATTGATAATCGATTGATTCATCTTCGTTTATTTGCAATAGTACATTATTGCTTCTACAGATCTGTTCTACTACTCTTAAGTCATCAGTTTTGTATTTTTTTTGCCAATCCTCCTTAGCCAAATGACCAAAGTATTTTAATTTTTTATTACTAAATAACTCTTTGAGTGGACTACTGAGTTCATTAAACAACTGCCTACCATCACATAGTATTGTTTCACCGTCTTGTGATGCTGGATGAGCGCAGAAGAACCAAAGCATCAACGGAATATCTTGTTGATAGTACATTTCTCCATGCAATTTAATCTCGTCCTTAAAATCATTGACGGTTAATAGAGTTGCATTCCCATTAATTACTCGGCGATTAAAGACGCCTCCGCTATAATCCCGAAAATCTTTACTAAGGGAGTTAGTGAATTCGGTAAAAGTGTCAACACTATTTTCAAACCCTCTAAACAGCAAGAAACCATAAGATTTAAACAGGTTAATAATTTCTTCCCGGTTCAGGTCTAAAATATTAATATTATCTGTATTGATGATTTGTTGACCAACATTTTCTGATAAAAGCTGTGTATTTATCTTCATCTCTATCTCCTAGCTATTTTCTACTTTGTACAGAGTGTGGTTGAAACAATCACTGCCGATTCCTTGATATTTCTAAATAGTCCTCTATTCAAAATACATCAAACCTACCTTACTCCAGCAGTTCAGGTTGTTGATGTACGATTAATTCGTAAAGTGGTTGAAAGCTAAACCAGCCTACCTGATGTGAGCCTACCTGGCGCTGCGCCAGACGAGCATTTTCGGAGTCGATGAGGATGGGGGTGCCAGCCGCCTCTGCCATCAACTGCGCCTGACAAGAACGTTCCATTGCGACAAACCACCAAGCCGCTTCATCAACTGAATGACCCACAGTGAGTAGACCGTGGTTGCGGAGGATAATGGCTTTCTTCTCCCCTAGTGCTGTTGCTATGCGCTGGCC
Organism: Microcoleus vaginatus PCC 9802; assembly: GCA_022701275.1. NCBI lineage: Bacteria > Bacillati > Cyanobacteriota > Cyanophyceae > Oscillatoriales > Microcoleaceae > Microcoleus > Microcoleus vaginatus. The sequence continues at coordinate 6,580,322 of CP031740.1, read as the reverse complement.
TTCCTCAAGTTGGAGAACTACTCCCCTGTAGTCATTAAACAGGCTGTGGTCTTCGTAGAAGGAACAGGCATCTTGGGTGAGGGGGTCGAGGAGACGACCGAGGCTAGACCAGCTTTTGCCGTAAATTGAATGAGCGTGTGCTGCTGCCACGACATCAGGACGGGCTGCATGAATTTGAGAATGGATTGCATAAGCTGCCCTGTTAATAGGCTTGTGCCCCTCTATAACTTCACCTTGATGGTTCACCAGCAGCAGGTCGCTGACCCGGATGAGACTGAAGTGTTTACCCAACGGATTGACCCAAAAGCAATCCAGGTGTTGAGGGTCGCGGACGGTAATGTGTCCTGCGATGCCCTCACTAAACCCAAAGTGTCCAAACAGACGTAAGGCTGCTGCAAGGCGCTGCTTGCGATGGCGGCGTTCTTCCTCAACCGTAGCAAAGGTCGGAGGCTGGAAGATGGATTGAGGTTCTTTTAAGGTAGGCATAGAATGCGTGTCAACTTAATTTGACAGGGCCCGGTTATTTTAACCTAATTTTGATCTTCATACAAAACTTAAATAGGAATTCTTGATAGCAACAACGCGAATTCGGCGATAATGTGCAATCCAATTACCATCGCGGTACAGCGCCGATCGCAAACGCTCTTCAACGGAGTTAATTACCTGGGATTGCACATCCTCAGACAGCCCGGACAAAAACCCGCCCGCACACATCTCAATCCAATTTACCATAACTACGCGAATTCTGCGATAATCTGCAATCCAATTACCATTTTACCATAACTACGCGAATTCTGCGATAATCTGCAATCCAATTACCATCGCGGTACAGCGCCGATCGCAAACGCTCTTCAACGGAGTTAATTACGTGCGATCGCACATCCTCAGACAACCCCGACAAAAACCCGCCAGCAAACATTTCAATCCAATTTACCATACCCGCGCTGCCGCCTTCTAGGGGAGTCGGGCGATCGAACAAAACGGCATAACCTACATCAAATCCCTGCTTTTCCAAAAGCCCAGCATAATCGCCAATACTCGGAAAATACCAAGGATTAAGCGCTTCAGGCTCCTCGCAGCCAATTTCCGACAAAACACTCAAAAGCGCCCGGACGATCGCCCCCACGTTCCCCTTACCGCCAAACTCAGCTACAAAACGACCTCCCGGCTTCAGCGCTTTTTCCACACAATTAATCACAGCATCCGGCTGTTTAATCCAGTGCAAAACCGCATTAGAAAACACAGCATCTAACGGCTCTTCTATTTGAAAACTCCTCGCATCGGCGGCAGCGAAATTAATGTGAGGATAGTTAACTTTTGCCGTAGAAATCATCGACAAAGATGAATCAATACCTTGCACAAAAGCACCACTTTGAGCAATCTTTTCAGTTAACTGTCCCGTACCGCAGCCCAAATCCAGAATTTGTTCACCAGCCTTCGGAGCGAGTAACTCCAAAAGCGATTCACCGTACTGCCAAACAAAAGCATGATTTCCCTCATAAAGCACTGAATTCCAAAAATCTTGTGACATCTCTTCTCTCCTCTTCTCTTCGTGTCCTTCGCGCCTTCGCGGTTCGTTATTAAATCATTTGCCAGCAAGCAGATTAATTCCATCCCCCTCAATACGGCAAACTCTAATATTTTCCAAAATCCGCGCTCCCTGCTTTTGATAAAAAGCAATTCCCGGCGCATTGCCAGTATTAACATTCCATTCCATACGCCCGCAATTTGTGGACTCAGCAATTTGGGCAAAATACTTTAACAGCGCTGTACCTACTCCCATACCGCGCATAGGAGCTTGCACAAATAAATCATCAAGCCAAAGGCACGGCTGCGTCAATAAACTTGAATAGGAGGAATAAAAAAGAGCAAATTCTACCGCTTTCCCGGCAACTTCAGCCAACAAAACCCGTACTAGCGGAGGCTGGCAAAATAACGTTTGCTGCAATTTATCGGCTGTTGCTGCCAACAAGTTTTTACATCCATCAAAATCGCTTTTTTGTGAAATGAAATTCACAATTAATTCCAAATCTGCCAGATCTGCTTCTCTAATTATGATATCCAAATTAGCCATTCTTTAATTCTCAATTTCGCCTATTAATCACTGTATTAAAGACCATCAAAAATGTCCAATATATGTTTAAGTAACAACTTATACTTTTAAAATATAGATGATTGGGGAGCTATGGAACTTCGGCATTTGCGTTATTTCATTGCAGTTGCAGAGGAACTGAATTTCACTCGCGCAGCCGAAAAACTGCATATTGCCCAACCTCCGCTGAGCCAACAAATCCAGCATTTGGAGGCAGAGTTAGGGTTTCAACTGTTTCGCCGCACCAAGCGGACGGTGCATTTAACGGCTGCGGGACAGGTTTTTTTCGAGGAAGCCGGGAAAATTCTGCAGCAAGTCGATCGAGCAATTCAACTCGGCCGACAAACCAGTCGGGGCGAACTCGGCCAACTGACGATCGGGTTTGTGAGTTCTGCAGCACACAACGTGGTTCCAGCGATTTTGCAGGCCTTTCGCACTCGGTGTCCCGCCGTCAAGCTCGAACTGCACGAACTGACGACAAACGAACAGTTGCAGCGGCTGCGGTTCGGGCAAATTGATATCGGCTTCGTGCGCCCTCCGGTTGAGGAAGACGGGATAAATTCTGAAATCGTTTTTCGAGAACCGCTGATCGTGGCACTGCCAGAAACGCATCATTTGGCCGATCGCACACATCTTGAATTACGCGAACTTTCCACGGAACCGTTCATTTTATTTCCGCGTTCCCAGGCTCCGGGATTGTACGATGCGATCGTCAGTCTTTGTCAGCAAGCAGGTTTTAGTCCTCGCGGGGCTCAAGAAGCAATTCAAATGCAAACCATTGTGAGTCTGGTAGCCGCCGAGATGGGGGTGGCGATCGTCCCGGCGTCGATGCAAAATTTCCAGCGCAGCGGGGTTGTTTACAAATCTTTGCCAGAATCAACCTGCATTGTGGCGATCGCTCTTATTTGGCGCAGCGATCCAACGGCGGCGGTGCAGCGGTTTTTGGAAGTTGCCAGACAAATCAGCGGATTTGATATTTGAGATTGTAAATTTTAGATTGACTGGTAATTTGACAAAGTTATCAAAACTCAAAGATTTTCTGTGCAACAACACCCGTAGAATGATTAATTGATGCTCAGACTTCGAGCAACTACCGCCGTAAAAGTCGGCACAATGCGACCTGAACGGCTCACAATATCCCACATAACTATTCAGTACAAGAGAGCAAGGGATGGTATTGGCAACAGAAATGGGTTCGTCCCAACCGGAATCCTCTTTCGATTTATCTACTTATCTAGTCAAGCGAAAAGAGGCGATCGAGGTAGCTCTCGACAGTGCACTCCCGGTCATCTACCCAGAGAAAATTTACGAAGCAATGCGCTACTCGCTGCTAGCGGGGGGCAAGCGCCTGCGTCCGATCCTGTGTCTGGCTAGCTGCGAACTGGCCGGCGGCACTACATCTATGGCAATGCCCACAGCTTGCGCTTTGGAAATGATCCACACGATGTCGCTGATTCACGACGATTTGCCGGCAATGGACAATGACGACTACCGGCGCGGCAAACTGACGAACCACAAAGTCTACGGCGAGGATATCGCCATTTTGGCTGGCGATGGTTTGTTGACCTATGCTTTTGAATTTATCGCCACTAAAACTCAGAACGTACCCCCCCAGCAGGTGTTGCAGACGATCGCCCATTTAGCGCGGGCATCGGGTGCTGCTGGACTCGTAGGCGGTCAGGTGGTTGATTTGGAATCGGAAGGAAAGACGGATGTTTCTCTGGAAACTTTGAATTACATTCACGCTCACAAAACTGGCGCGCTGTTAGAGGCTTGCGTAGTTTGTGGGGCAATTCTGGCTGGGGCCTCGGCTGCGGATTTGCAGCGGCTGTCTCGTTTCGCTCAAAATATTGGGCTGGCTTTCCAGATCATTGACGACATTCTGGATATTACTGCTACCCAAGAAGAACTGGGCAAAACTGCCGGCAAAGATGTTCAAGCAGGAAAAGTCACTTATCCGAGTTTGTGGGGAATTGAGGAGTCTCGGCGCCAAGCTTCGCAGCTTGTTGCTGATGCTAAGGATCAATTGGCAGTGTTTGGGAGCAAAGCTCTACCGCTGCTGGCAATCGCCGATTTTATTACCAGCCGCAGTAACTAGAAATACCAAACACTATGCAGGAAATTTGCAGCGGCATATTAAACAATCATGTACTCGTGGTTGCTTTGCTCGCTTGTCTGGCGGCTCAGATCATGAAGCTGCCGATCGAGTTGGTCAAAAATCGCAAGTTTAATCTTCGGTATTTGGTAACAACGGGGGGAATGCCCAGCGCTCACTCGTCTTTTGTGGGCGCTTTGGCTGCGGGAGTCGGACAAACGATGGGATGGGAAAGTCCGGAGTTTGCGATCGCTGCGATCTTTGCAATTATTGTGATGTATGACGCAGCAGGCGTCCGCCAAGCAGCAGGCAAGCAAGCTCGCATCCTCAACCAAATTATTGACGAGTTTTTTGAGGAAGATCACAACCTTAATGAGGCTCGCCTGAAAGAGTTGCTGGGACACACTCCTTTTCAAGTGCTTGTCGGTTTGGGGCTGGGAATTACTATTGCTTGGATCGCAGGGCCTGCATATTAGTTAACTGTTAATTGTTGACTGTTGACTGTTGACTGTTAACTGTTAACTAATGACTACTGACCGAATTCTGCTTGCAGAATATCGTCATTGTCATCGGCGACCGTGGCGACAATAGTAATAACCCGAGAAATTTCCCCGGTCGAGATTTCCGCCATCGTCCGAGTCGATACTACGGCAACTTGATTATCAACAATCGCAAAATGAGATTCCAAAGTAGACAGCCAATTCATTTCTAGGATTTTCCGCATTAATTGAGCTTCATTCTTCGCTGGCAACTGCAGTACAAAAGCCCAAACAGTCAAAGTATCATCTTCGGTTTCGCCCGTGAGTTGCACGAACACTTCGACACTGCCGTACTTAAACTTCCAAAGATGTCCGCCAGCTTCACTTTGACCGACCATCACTTTTTGGTCTACAGCCATGCTGGCGATGACAGTTTCAATTTCTTCTGCATAGGTGACGGCTGTGGCTTTTTCGACCTGGGCATCGGCGATCGCGCTTTCACTTAAAAGGCTTTCTGTGGAAACTGTTTGTATGTTCGGCTCGCTGGTAGTCATGATTATATTTAGATGGAAAACTATTCCAATAATCAGTTTACTTGCTAAAGCTTAAAATTATGACTTTAAATAACTGGTTCCCAGGCTATGCCTGGGAACCAGTATATCTTGCTTGTTTGCGGAGGCAGGCGCAAGTTTGACTTGCAGAGCGGTTTCAACCAGGTTCGCGATCGTGTTTAAGCCTTGGGCTTAGTCGCCGGCTTCTTCTCAATGGTATTCAAGCCGTTGAGGAACATCGGCACCAATTTCTCCATAAATGCCTGCGGGTCGCGGTTCCACGCCCGCTGAGCTACATCGACTCTGGTCATTTGTAGGTCGGGGGCCAGCAGGGTTGCGGGCAAGCGTTCCATCAGGTATTGCGGGCGTTCCCACATCGGCATGGTGTTGGCAATGTCTACCAGGCGGGTGACGCGCCGCAGTTCTGCCCCCAGCATGATATCCATTCCCGATTCAAATGCTGCTTGTTCGATCGCCACATACTTGCGCTTTGCCTGTTCCACCTTCTGGCGGTGTTCCGGGCTTTTGTCGGCGATTTGGGCCAGCCAGCGGTTGCCCCAGCGGACGTGACCAGCTTCTTCGGGAAAAATCTTTTCGATTGTTTCGCGGATTTTGATGTTTTCTGCGGTTTGGGGAGCCTGTTTGAGGGCGTGGATGTGCGCTGAGAAGTATTCGCAGCCCCGCTTTTCGGTGACATTGATTGCGGCTAAGGCTGCAATTATACCGTCCTCGAGGTTGCGTTTCGGGTCGAATTGCTCTTTGTCCAGCAGGCGGTCAAATTCGTCAATGTAGGAGACTCCCGGCGGCGTGCCCACATTTTGGCCCAAGTCTACCAGCAAGTCGGTGAGCCACATAGCGTGTCGCGCTTCGTCCGAGATGTGCCGGGAGAGGTCGCGCACGAGTTCGGCCGGTTCGCCGTCTAGCCGTTCGATCAAGTCGGTGAGGTCTTTGCAACTGCGCTGTTCGCTAAACCGATAGCGATTGAGGGTGATCAAGTGAATTTCGCGATCGCGCACCACTTGAGCTAAAATTTCGCGCGCTCCCATTGCGTTGCGAAGCTTGCGGGGATAGGCAACAGTCATGCTTTTATGTTGTTTTGTAAAGATACCTATATAAGTGTAACGCAGTTTTTTCGGCAACCAATTACCTCGCAAGGGTGAAAGTTGTGGTTTAGCACGGAGATTCAATTTTATACAGAGAATTTTTTTACTAGATCGACCAACCACAATAGTTTTGAGTTGCGAGTCATACCATTTTAGATTTTAGATTTTAGATTTTAGATTAAAAATGACTGATGATTATCATGGTTTGGAGCTTTTCTACAGTTACGTTATTTTTTTAAACTGCTATCACGCAAGGGTTGCGCGGATCACAGAAAGCAACCTCATACACTCAAAACTTTTCAGTTTCCGTCGAGTCTGAAGCCTCCCCACTAGCAGACTCTTGTTGAAATTTTCGCGCCTCTTCTACTTCTAATCTAGCCAGAGTTGTCGCCACATCGGCTAACTGTAAAGCCAGATTCATCCGACAAACCGGGTTTTTTTCCCTCCAGAGGTCTTTTGCCAAGAAATGTACTCGATAGCGAAACATTTTAATTGAATTTGGCGGAGTAACTTTCACTGTCATAGTCTTTCTTCGGTTGAAGTTTGAATGCGGAGCAGCACCCGTTCTAGCTCCAGGTAAACAAATGTCAGCATGATTACTTTATCTTCATCGGTGATTGTAACACTACAGGTTGCCGATCGAGGTTCAACGCCTTCGTGCCTGACAACTACAGTATATTTGCCCTGCTTCAGGTTATCAAAATTCACATCGGCCTCAAATAGGTCAACTGTCTCCTCGGCGAGCACTCGTCCTTCTTGAGTTAGTAAAGTGACAAAGGCAATTCCGTCAACTGAAGTCATGGCGACGTTAGTCTGATTGCGGATCATCACAAAAATATCGGACATCGTTTAGTCATTGTTAATTGCTAATTGCTAATTTAGAATGAGTGCAGAAGCTCACAAGCAAAGGAGCATAAATACAGTGAATCATTTCAAGTTTTTGCTAATTTTGACGGCTGTTGCAGCGGTTCTCGGTTTGGGAAAAAGTGCGGCGCTAGCTGCTGCCTGGAATATGTCTGAGACTGACCCTGGTTTGCAGCTTCACGGCGTGCGGGTTGCTCAAAGGCTAGATCGCAATTTAACCAACTCAAAAGGTACAGTAAAAGAAGGCAGCGCCCTCTCTATCGATCCTGATGAAGTTACGGGCATACCAAAAGCTGAGGCGCAACAGCGTTTCATTTTGAATAAGATATATCGGGTTCAGGAAGGCACTACCGCTGACGATTTGTTTATTGTGGATGAGAAAGCAACTAAATGGGCTGTAGAGGATGTCTCGGAGGCTACAGAGGGCGCTACTACTAATAGCTTCGCCCTGATAGTGTCGGGTAACAGGAGCGTCAGGGCGCTGATCCAGCAGTTCTAAACTCAAAAAGAACGCCGCTTTTAAGGGCGGCGTTCTTATTAATTAAAAATTAAAAGTTAAAAATGGTATAATCACCATTTTTAACTTTTAATTTTTAATTTTCTAACAGTCGTAGTAGAGAGCAAACTCGTAGGGGTGAGGACGCAGCCGCATCGGGTTGACTTCATTGTCGAGTTTGTAGGAAATCCAGGTTTGGATGAAGTCTTCGGTAAATACGCCGCTTTCAGTTAAGAAACTGTGGTCTTTTTCTAAAGCTTCTAAAGCGCCTTCCAAGGAACCGGGAGTTGAAGGAATTTTGCTCAATTCTTCAGGGGAAAGGTCGTAGATATCCACGTCCAAAGGTTCGCCCGGATCGATTTGATTCTTGATGCCGTCTATGCCGGCGCACAGCATGGCTGCAAATGCTAAATAGGGGTTGGATGTGGCATCGGGACAGCGGAATTCTAACCGCTTGGCTTTGGGGTTGGTTCCCGACAACGGAATCCGCACTGATGCCGATCGATTTCCTTGAGAGTAAGCTAAGTTTACAGGCGCTTCAAAGCCCGGAACTAAACGCTTGTAGGAATTGGTCGTGGGGTTGGTGAGTGCCAAAAGTGCCGGTGCGTGCTTGAGAATGCCGCCGATGTAATGCAGTCCCATTTGACTGAAACCAGCATATTGATCGCCTGCAAATAGAGGTTGGCCGTCTTTCCAAATCGACTGGTGAACGTGCATCCCGGAACCGTTGTCGTTAAACAGCGGTTTGGGCATGAAGGTGATGGTTTTGCCGTATTTTTTGCCGACGTTTTTGATGACGTATTTGTAAGTCAGCAAGTAGTCGGCGGCTTTTACCAAAGTGTCAAAGCGGAAACCGAGTTCGCATTGACCGCCGGTGGCGACTTCGTGGTGGTGCTTTTCGATGGGTACGCCGCATTTTGCCATTGTCAGCAGCATTTCCGTTCTCATGTCTTGAGAGGTATCGGTTGGTGCTACTGGGAAATAACCTTCTTTGTAACGCGGTTTGTAGCCGAGGTTGCCGCCTGCTTCTTCTTTGCCGGAATTCCAGCGACCTTCGATCGAATCTACGTAATAGTAGCCGGAATTTTGGGTTTGGTCGAAGCGAACGTCGTCAAAAATAAAGAATTCTGCTTCCGGGCCAAAGAATGCTGTATCGCCGAGACCGGTCGAAAGCAAGTAGTCTATGGCTTTTTGGGCAATGGTGCGGGGACAGCGACTGTACGGTTCGCCCGTGCGGGGTTCTTTGATGCTGCAAATGAAGCTGATGGTCGGTTCTGCCATGAACGGGTCCATCCAAGCGGTGGTCGGATCGATGACCATCGTCATGTCTGATTCGTTGATGGCTTTCCAGCCCCGAATGCTGGAACCGTCGAAGGGTACGCCGTCGGTGAATGCGGTTTCGTCGATTTGGTCGTGGTACAGGGAAAGGTGCTGCCAGATCCCCGGCATATCGATGAATTTGAGGTCAACGATTTGGATCTTATTTTCTTGTATGTAGTTTAATGCTTCTTGGGGTGTCTGGAACATGACTTACTCCTGATATTGGTTGTGTCTTGGCGATCGGCCGATTTCAGACTGTTTGGGCGATCGTAGGCCTTCAGTACCCACTATTTTGTATCTATGGCTACAAAATTTTGAAATTGGTGCCCAGTGCGGCCGGGCAGTTCGTGATTCTTGCCCTCTCGATTTTTCGGCTGAAGATACAAGGCAAACGGCTGAATTTTGCGGCCGTTTGCCGAGGATAGACTACCTAGAGTGAAAATCCCATCTCAAATCTTAATCAAACGCCGATTTGTAGTAGTCTACAATAGGCGGTCTGTCTCAGATAGCAAAGTATTGATAAAGATTTTTGGGAGAGAAACTTATGCGCGATGCAGTGACGAGCCTGATTGAAAATTATGATGTTGCTGGTAGGTATTTAGACCGAGATGGTATCGATCGGTTGAAATCTTATTTTGCAACGGGCACAGCACGGGTACAGGCGGCGGCTGCGATTAACAGCAATGCTGCGGCAATTGTAAAGCAAGCTGGTATCCAGCTATTTGCTGAACAGCCGGAACTGATCCGTCCCGGGGGAAATGCCTACACGACTCGTCGCTACGCGGCTTGTCTGCGGGATATGGACTACTACTTGCGCTATGCTACTTACGCCCTGGTGGCTGGAAGTACCGACGTGCTGGACGAGCGCGTGCTGCAAGGTTTGCGGGAAACTTACAATTCTCTAAGCGTTCCCATTGGCCCGACGGTGATGGGGATTGGCATTATGAAGGAGATGGTTAAGGCTCAAGTGCAAGCTGCTGGCTTGTCTGTGGGGCCTTTTTTGGAGCAGCCTTTTGATTACTTGATGCGCGAATTGAGCGAACAAGATATTTAAGTCAATTTGCTAATTCTTTTAACAGCAAATTGCACTTGTGGCTTGCAGTTAGCAGCATTTGGATCGATCGCTTTTTTTGGCATCACAGCCTCCAAGCGATCTTTTTTTATGGGTTAGACAATTTTAGATTAAAGATTTCAGATGAAAAATTATAGATTAAAAATTATAGATTAAAAAATTGAATAATTGGGAATGACCGAAAGCATCTAGGATACAAGCCCCCGGATTTATCCGTGGGGTCAATGCTTCAATCTAAAATCTAAAATCTAAAATCTAAAATCGATTGACTGATGAATTAAGGGTTTGGACCTTCCCTATAATTGCATTCTTTCTTGAAACTGGTGTTAAAAATCGCCAACACATCCCCAGACGAGGCATTTGTCCAGGGGACTTTTGGTTTGGCCCAGATCGACTTGTTCGGCGGTTGTTGCTTCTACTTCGCCGTTGGGGTAAAGAATGTGGATGATGTCACCGCTGACGAAGGCGAGGGGATTTTCTTGACAATTGCCCTGATTTCTGATAGGAAAGTTAATTGTTTTCATGGTCTATCGCCCTGAGGGTATTTGTAGCGCTTTTAGCTGCATATAAATCATCCGCTAGTCGCAAAAATTATTGTGTGATTTTATGAAGGTAGATCTGTGATAAAACTACACAATCAGAGCGATCTCAGTCACATAATGTGAGCTGGGGGCGATCGCCCCGCGATGATCGAAAAACCAAAATGCTCGCCAAAAATCAGCAGTCGGGCTTGTGCGTAAGTGCTAATCTGGTACTGTCCTTCACCCTATCCGTACAGATTAAAAACCTTGGCTAAACAGCGACTAGACACTTTATTGGTCAGCCTAGATTTGTGCAGTTCCCGACAACAAGCTCAGGCATTGATTCGGACTGGGAAAGTCTCCATCAACCAACAGGTAGTTGACAAACCGGGCACTGAGGTCGATATTGCAGCAAAAATTCAGATCAAAGAGCGATCGCGCTATGTTTCTAGAGGCGGCGACAAATTAGCCAAAGCTTTAGAAGTTTTTGCTATTCCCATTGCAGGCAGAATTTGTCTCGACGGCGGCATTTCCACAGGAGGTTTTACCGACTGTTTGCTGCAAGCCGGCGCCGCCCTAGTCTACGGCGTAGATGTTGGCTACGGTCAAGCAGATTGGGGCTTGCGCAACGATCCGAGGGTAATTTTGAAAGAACGCACCAATTTGCGGTACATGACTGCTACTGAGCTTTACGGCGACTCTGCGCGAGCAGATTTGGCGGTAGTAGATGTGTCATTTATTTCCCTGGATAAGATTTTACCGGCGCTGTGGGAATTGTTGGCACCACCGCGAGAAGCGGTGTTGCTGGTAAAGCCGCAGTTTGAGGTAGGGCGCGAGAGAGTCGGGAAAAAAGGCGTAGTGCGAGACTCAGCAACTCAAGCCGATGCGATTTTTCAAGTGTGGAAGGCAGCCACAGCTTTAGGATGGCAGGAACGCGGCTTAACATGGTCGCCTTTACTTGGCCCGGCCGGTAATATCGAGTATCTTTTATGGTTGGGGATCGATCGCGAACAGGAGCCAGAGCCGATGGCGATCGAAGAGAGCGTTGTGAAGGAACGGATCGCACAAGTCACCAAAGCGGCCGCGCGGGAACTTGTCGATCGATTGTAGATTGTAGATTGTAGATTTTAGATTGATTTCAAGATGTCAAGCTAATCTATTTTAAAAGTCAAATTTGGAACTCCTGATTAATCTAAAATTTCAAATTTTTTTGTCAATCGGACTCCTCAACTTTCACTTAGTGAATAATTCCATGCAATCATTCAAACAAGCCGGTTCGATTTTCCTGTACGTTCTAGGTGCCATCGGGTATGTGGCGATTGTAGCTACTATTGTAGGCGTTTCAATTGTCATCAAGTGGGCAGCTCTGCTACTGGCAGACAAATTATTATATACAATTCTGATTATCGGCGATTTGTTGAGAGGCATCGAAATTATTGAACTGTTAAATATATTGGTATTTGCTTTTATCGGTATGGGAGTGGGTGTGGCGACAAGGCTTCTACACCCTCAATACGGTCGCAAAATTAGTGCGGCTTTGTTGATAGTTATAGTTCCCTTAGTTTTCATGATTACGCCAGCCATCAGATATAATTCTTGGCTGGAAAAAGTAGAGGAATCGGATAACTTATTACCCGCGCAAACTGCAACATTAACTAACTCATTTTTGAATAGAAAAGTAGGATTGCCGGGTTTTATAGGTTATTACGTATATACTGGTCAGTTTCCCGTTATTCCGGCGAAACAATCCGAGATGAAAGACCTTGACAGCTTTGAAAAAAAAGTTAATTCCAGATTTGTACAGTTCACAGGTATTGCTCCGACTATTGTTTCTTGGTCAATGCGGGTTTGTTTTTGGCTGATTAGAATATTTTACTTTTCTATAGCGGTAATTGCGACAATAGCTCATTTTAGGGAAGGTGTGAGAATCGCGAGACGGTAATACCATTTGCGATTTGCGATTTGCGATTAAAGAATTGGGAATCACTGATGACTATCGTGGTGGGGAGCTTACCTACAGTTGCATTCTTTTTTGACAATGGTATTAAGAATACAAGCCGTAGGGCGCGTCAGATCCTAGCTCTTCGATTATTCACAAATAACCCTCTCCTGACGCACCCTACTCAACTACTAGGGCAATTTTTAATTGCCAATTTTAAACTCTTGCTGCAAGCGATCGATAATTGTATTACGCTCGATGGTGGCGAGAATTTCTTGAATTACCGTATCTTGTCCCAGGGGACCCCAGGTGCAGCCTTTTTCTAAGTAAACTTGGGCGGCACGACCGACAGCGTAGGTTCCGTAAGCTGCTAAACTAGCTTGAGTGACAGCAACTCCGGCAAAAGTAGAAAAGCCGATGTGCGGGGCCGCAGCAGCCGCACTTTTGCCAAATCCCAACAGAAAACTGCTACCCAATTCTCCCAAAAGTACGCCGCCAGCACTGGAGAAAATAGTCTGCCAAAGTTTCCCCGCTTCGTAACCAGTCATGGGTAAGCCGTAAAGTCTGGATAAAGAGCGAATTAAGGCTAAATCTGCGACACTTGCTCCCATTACATCCAAGAATGCCACTGGATTTAAACCGACAGCCAAAGCTTTATATTTTGCAAATTGCCAGATTAAATTTTCGGCTTCTGTTTGTCGCAATTTGAGAACGTGACGGGCAATGTTTGCTTCGGCATCTCTAGCTTCAACTAAAGCATTTAGAGCGAGGAGCGATCGACCTTCTCTGTTAAGAATTGTGAGAATTTTATTTTTTAGTTCCTCTATCTGCGCAGGCGGCGACTCCCATTCGTAAGTGACTCTTCCGTCGGACCATTCCACCCGCACTTGCACCGGTGCTGGTTCGGCGGCTACCATGACTATTTCTAAAGATTTGGCAGTTTTAGCGGGTGATTTGGCAGTAGATTTATCGGAGGAGTTGTTTGGGCGATCGGACAAATTTTCGGGATCTGTTTCATCTGTTACCGCAGCGGCTGCTAACTGTTCTGAATTTCCCAGCGCTTGCAAACTTTGGTAAATAGCTTTTCTGTCTAATTCTGGATAAAGGTCAATTTTATTAAAAACTAAAATCAGCGGTTTTTGAGCTGTTTGCAATTCGCACAGTGCTTGATATTCAGTGCGGGTGATATCCCCTGCAACGACAAACAGAATTAAGTCAGCTTGGCGAGTTACTTGTTTCGCCATTTCGCCGCGCACTTCGCCGCCAACTTCATCAAGCCCCGGAGTATCTATTAATTCAACTTGCACCCCTCCTTTCCCCCCCTTGCCAAGGGGGGGTTGGGGGGATTCCTCGCTGTCAAGGAAGGATAAAGGCACACTCCAGCGCACGGAACGCGGCCACTGAGTCACGCCGTTGAGAGGGCCTGTTTGCAGAATTTTGTGACCTAAAAGCGCGTTTAATACGGCTGACTTGCCACGGCTGACTAAGCCGAAAGTAGCAATGCGGATTATGTTGTGGTCTAGTTTTTCTGAGGTGGAAGTTAAGATATCTAACTGATATTGCAGCGCCGCTTCTAATTCTGTATTATTCGAGTTTTTTTTGCCTTGGCGCAGGTGGGAATAGCGCGCCAGGGCTTCGCGCAAACTGGCGCGGGCAAGGGATAAGCGATTTTCTTGAATAGAATTGTCAGCCATTGGCGATCGGCTTTTTTAAGCAGGTATAATTGAGCGTCGAACTATAAATTCTATTTCTTATGTTAATACAATTTTTGATAAATTTATAGCTTTTTATTTGGGGAATTCGTAGGGACAGGGCAGTCCCGTGTCCCTACGGATATCCTGGGCGATGACCGGATTTAATATCAGATATCCTAGGCGATCGACCGAATTTAATATCGGATGCTGGACTAATTTTAATTGGTCGCTGAATTAACGGTTTCTTAATGGGCTGGGGCTAGGACACGGCACTGCCGTGTCCCTACGGATATCATGGGCGATCGACCGAATTTAACAACATCAGATGCTGGACTACTTCTAAGTGACCGGCGACTTAACGGTTTCGGGCCCAGATACCTGAGATGAAAGACGACTCGCCACTTGGTTGACGAAAGATTGCAAGAAGGAAACTTGCTGATTTTGCGTAAATACTGCTTGCAAAGTTTTAGTCAACTGGTCGAGATTGAAAATGCCTTTGGGAGCATTTTCCAGTTCTTGACTTTGGAAATATTCAATTAAACTCAGTCCTGCTATTCTGGTAAAATAGGCTGCACTAATTCCCTGCACCGCGCCTCCTGCTACATAGGTGACGGCATTGCTTTTCAGCAGTCCAGTAATAGTTTGGGTAGACAGTTCTACTAATCCCAATTTGAACATTTGATTAGCTAAAGTACCCGCTACAGTCTTAGCTTGGTCTAAGGAAAACTGTTGCTGGTAGATAGCGCCGAGATCGATTACGAGCTGGGTGCTGATGGCGGTTGTTGCTAGCAAGTCTAAAGCCGGAACCGGATTAGCAAACACGGTGGCGGCGGCGATGTACTGATATTGTTCGATAATGGGAATTGCCCGATCGCGCCTGACTCCATTTAATAAGGTTTTTGCCTCTAGCTTGATACTTGCAGCCTCGCGCGCTGCACTCGCCCAGACCAACTGTTGCCGTTCTTCAGTTAAGATTTTAGTCAATCTTTCCGTCAGCCCGTCGAGTTGAGAGACTTGATTTTCGATCCGTTCTTGAACTGTGCCGTCCGCTTGGTGTCGGCGCACTTTAATAGAATTGGGAGAAGCTGCGATCGCAATTATATCTTCTGTCCCCAAGATTCCTTGCATTTTCTGCTGCAAAGAGTGCAAAACCTGCGACTGCTGTTCTGGCAAATATTGGTCTTGTTTGTTCCAGACTAGCAGCACGCGCTGACTGGCGGACGCTAGCTGAGATAATGTTTGAAATTCGGAATCTGTGATGTCGCCCGCTGTCACAAACAGCGCTAAATCACCGTTGATTTTGGCATCGGCATTTGTATTAGCAAACAGCGGTGCCGTTTCTTGTAAACTAAGCTTTTGCGGGTGTTGAGATGCCCAATTAGAATTTAAAACTTGAATTAAGGCTGTTTTGCCGACAGCTTTGCCGCCAGTTACGGTAATCCGTAAATCTTGTCTATCTAATTCGGCTCTGATCCGATCGAGCTGTGCTGTTAGATTAGCAGGATCTGCAGAGTTTGGAGCTTCTGAAGCCAGCAATTTAATTGCAGTTTCTGAAGCCGCGATCGCTTTTTCGGCTGCTTCCCTGTTGGCCAGGGGTTGCGGGAGTGCGAGTTCTAGTTTGGGGGATTGTTGTTTCCACCACCAATACCCCGCACCGGCAGCCGCCAAGCCGATGAGTGCCGTTTCGCCCATTTCTGAACCCGAATGCTGTAGAGTTTCCAACAGCCACAGCGCTGCTGAAAGTCCTATTCCGCCAATTAAAATCGGTCGTCGCAAGTTAAGTGTCATTTTTCCCTTCCTGTGGGTATTGTCGCCAAGCTTAACCTTACCGGGCTTGGCCTCCCTCCCTATATTCCATCGTACCTCTGTGGCATCCAAACTGGCAGGCGGGCAATCCGACTTTTGGGGGGATTACACCCTAAACCTTTTTCACAATTGCAAAATGTTTGTAGTAAGGACTTTAGTCTTTGCTGTTGAGTTGGGAAATAAAGCAGTGAAGTCCTTACTACAAATTGTTAATCTTTGAGAAATCGGACGGGTAATTGTTTAGTCTCCCAGACAAATCCCTAAACCGCGGGCCGTTTTAACCAGAGTACCATTGAAGTCTACAGGTCTGTATTTGGCGATCGCATCTTCCAGAGGAACGCTCACAACTTCCCGCTTTTGCCAAGATACCATGCAGTCGTATTTCTCTTCGGCAATTAAATCAACTGCTGCGATGCCAAAAGCAGAAGCAATTAACCTTTCTAGCGATGAAGGAGTTCCTCCGCGTTGAATATGTCCCAAAACGGTGAAGCGAGTTTCTGCACCGCTGCAGTCAGAAATTGTATCAGCTAAATACTGACCAATTCCGCCTAATCGACTTTGACCTAAGCGATTTGTGTGCATTACTAACTCGCCTTCTTCAGTGCGAACTGCCTCCGCTACTATAATTAAACAGTAGTTTTTTCCCCGGTCTTGGCGTTCTTGGATTTTGGCACAAATTTGGGAAATTTTGTAAGGGATTTCGGGAATCAGAATTATATCAGCTCCCCCAGAAATTCCGGCACTGATCGCAATATGTCCAGCGTCGCGTCCCATGACTTCAACAATCATGACGCGACTGTGACTGGCCGCAGTAAAATGCAAGCGATCGAGTGCTTCAGTTGCAATATTGACCGCAGTATCAAAACCGATGGAACGCTCGGTAATTCCGACATCATTATCTATAGTTTTAGGAATAGCAACTAAATTCAAATTCCCTTGTTGAGCAATCTTCCTGAGAATGGCAAGACTGCCATCGCCACCAATGCCAATTAAAGCATCCAAACCTAGTTGATGATAGCCTTCGATAATGTCCTCAGCGCGATCGCGTAGAGTCCCATCAGGCATCGGGAAAGCAAAAGGGTCGCCCTTATTTGTCGTGCCTAGCATCGTACCGCCAATGGTGAGCCACGAGTCTACTTTCTCAATATCCAAGGGAATTGCTTCAGGGGGACGACTCATCAATCCGTGGGTGGCTTGACGAATCCCCATCACTTTCCAATTGTAAGTTCCCGTTGCGCGGTAGACAACGGCTCGAATAACTGCGTTTAAGCCTGCACAGTCACCTCCGCTGGTGAGGATACCGATACATTTTTGTTCTCCCATAATTAATGCCCGACTTTTGTTCTTCAGAACATGAGTTGATATTTTTAGATCGCGATCGTTCAATCCTGATTTTCGACGTAAATAGGTAGGCGAAAATAAACTTTACTCGGTAACAGAATGTAAAGCTATCATAACTTTTGTGATTGCTTTCATAAGAGATCGCTCCTTCGGGGAGCTTTTCACTCGCTTTTGACTACTTATGTATTTTCCCGCTTCATCCACCTAATGGAGTGCCTCATCTCTGACGCACCCTACAAGTTCGATCGCCAACTCAGTCGCATCGCCAATCCCCGTCTCAAACAAAACATAAATTTTACTTGGGATTGAGGCGTTTAGAAACTTGGTTAACTATACCGCTGAGAATAGCACCGCCCATGAGAATTCCGAGGGCGGGATTAAATACGGGCTGCCACAGACTGTACCACAAATCAAAACCGAGATTCACCCCGGTCGATCGACCTGCTACTGCGATCACAAACCACCCAAAAATGGCAAAGACGAAAAACACATCAGCTACTAAAAGCAAGTTAAGCAAGTTAAGAAATTTATCTTTCATTGTCGAGGGTTCCTTTTGAGTGTATATGTGTCAAGTTTTGGCAAGCGGTTGGTAATCGAGCGGATTGATAGCTGCAACTGGCGATCGAATAAAGATAAAATATCATTCAATTGTTTTCGCGCACAGGCTGTCAAAATATGGTTCGCTATACACTTCCTCAAAGCCCCGAAATTATTTTAACTGTCAAAGGGAAAGATTCAGCCAAAGCCCGGGAAGAAGCGATGGATCGCCTGATGGATCTCATGGATGAGGGCAAGCTGCCTACGGAACTCGTGGAGGGATTTGGGCCCAAGCAGTTTGTTGAAGTTAAGGATATCGAAGATGCTGCGTCTGAAGGCGAGGACGCGATTACTGAAGCCGTCCAGATTTTGAGCAATTTGGCAAGCCTCAAATTGAAAGTCATGGAATCCCGCGAAGAAGCACTCAAAATCCGGGCGGCGATCGACATTTTGTTTACAGATGAGGCGGTGACTGCCGAGGAAATTGGTCGTTTGAAAGATGGTTTCAAGGTTCTCAAAAACTTCGCTCAAGCTAATGTCCGCTATCGAGAAGCTAGAAGTAAAGCCGAAGAAGCACGGGCCATTCTCGACGAAGCTTTGCAATCTGTCGAACCGGAAAACAAGGCGCAGAAATCCGCGAAATAGTAGCAGGTTGCATTGAAACTCACATCTTGCACCATTCTCAAGAACAGGCAAGATGCCTGTTCCACGAGTAAATTTTCTTGTGGAACAGGCATCTTGCCTGTTCCTAAAAAACTGATTGAGAATGGTGCAACATCTCAGTCAAAACCTATTTCTGTCATTGCGATCCGAAGGGAAGCAATCGCCGAGGTTTGCGATTGCTTCGTTTCATTATTCGGACATACAATAACTCTGCTGCAAGACATAATATTAATTATATCCACATTGAAATCAGGAAAAAATTGTGAGCCAACAAACAGGAATTCTCAGAAACTCGATGTCAGGCAGCTTGCTGCTGGCTAAAAACTTAGGTTTTGAACCAAAAACTGTGATTGATGTCGGCGCGGCCTTGGGAACTTTTAACCTTTACGATACTTTCCCTAATTCCCGACATTTGCTAATTGAACCCATCGCCGAAAATGAACCTTATCTCGCCAAAATTTGCCGCAAGCTAAAAAGTGCAGAATACATTATCGCTGCAGCGAGCAAAGAAGCGGGAGTTTTCACGCTTAACGTCAGTCCCTCTATGTTGCATTCTTCAATTTCTGAAAATCGCGTTACTGACAGCAGCGATCCTTATTTGAGAAAAATACCAGCAATTACCCTGGATGGAATATGCAGGGAAAGAAATTTGCCAGGCCCGTATTTAATTAAAGTTGATGTAGACGGACAGGAATTAGATGTTTTAGCAGGAGCAACTGAGATTTTGCAGCAGACTGAATATGTAATTGTAGAAGTTACTTTGTTCGGTCAGATGTATGATGTAATGAGTTTTATGAAGTCCCAAGGCTTCGCAGCTTACGATATTGTTGATTTGTCATATCGCCCGACAGATCACGCTTTGTGGCAAGTTGACATGGCTTTTGTTAAGGAATCCGGTCACTTCAGAAGAGAGAGGGGTTTCGCGACAGGAGAGCAGGATATCGAAGCACTTAACTCGCATCTCAAAGCTTATCGGGAAAGTTTCATGAAATACATTGACACTCATTACAGCGACCCCATAGAGCCGGAACCACAGGTCACTCAATCTGTTGTGGGCGAAGATTATGTCATCATTTAACTCAAGTTGCTTCCATCTGATACTAAATTCGGGTCGCACTTCGTACTTGATTTAATTAATCCTCAACATCTAAAAAACTGGTTTTCTAAATGCTCCTATTGCCGTCTATAAGGTTGCAATCTGCTGTAAATTGGCTTTCATCGGATATCAGAAAGTGGGAATGCCCTAATGCGGCCCTCACCATGATAGAAACATCCATGCAGCTAAAAACATTAGAAATCGAGGTTTACGAATTTGAGACGTAGGGCATACCTCAGTAGCTTCTGCAGCTAGAGTAAGACCAAGTAAAGGCACTGCTTTTACTTGGCATCAAGCTGTGAAGGAAGAATCCCCCGTCAAGCTACGTTGTGACGGGGGAGTGTCAACTACCACAATTAATCCCAAGGCGCTTTTGTTGTGAATCGTTGAGTTGCTGGCGGCCTAAGCTGTCAACCATCAACCAGTGGAGGCGGTCAATTCTATTTCTTTAGCCCAAGGTATTGCTGCCAAAATATAGTAGATGTTATCTCCTGGGCAGCACTTTTCCATTTTTCCCTTACGGATGACCATTCATTACTACCTTCAGCAGCAACTTTAAACCACCTAGTCAAAAGGTTAGTACCAGCTACTTTATCTACCTCATTTTGGTTGTTATAGCTTTTACTAAGCTTTACAATGCTCATGTGAAAGCTTTCTGGGTCAGTGTTTTTGATAAAATCTGGGCCTTTTAGATAGTCTTCAAAAGCTTTTACAACCATCTCTACATGATTATAATCAAATTTTGCTAAAGCCTGAAGTATTACTTTTGTCAAATGCTCAACTGCAGCCATATATTCTGGAGAATAATGGATGGAATAAGCTATTAAATCATTGCGGATATAATAATAATTTTCCCAATTTACATTCTTGGCCGCCGCTGGTTGATGCCACACTGCCAGTGATGGAAAAGCTACAATGTTATTGCCCAACTCTTTTATTCTTAAACCAAACTCTACATCATCTATTTTGATAAATAAAGGCAGCGGTAATTTAGTTTGTTCAACGAGTTCCTTAGAAAAAGAGAAAAACCAAAATCCGCCATAATCTATATCTTCTTCCTTGAGCAACCTGTTGAGAGAATTAGAATCTCGTAAATCGATATTATAATTTAAAGCAATTAATGCCCCAGGCCCAAATCCTCTAGTTTTAGAATAGGCGTTGTACGATGCTCCTGCTTCATACAACATATGCTTTTTTTGTAAATTTAGCAGTCCACCCGCTACAGCAAAATCCGAATTGGCGTATTCATACAAAGGAAATAATTTATAAATACATTCACTTTCTAACTCTATATCATCATCCATAAGCAAAAAGTGAGAATATTTTTCTTCCTCTAAAGCTTCGACCAACCCTCTGGTAAACCCCCCGCTTCCACCAGCATTTATATTAGGAACTAGCCTCAGTTTTGGCTTTCCGAAATCAGCTTCATCTAAAGTTCTACCATTATCAACCACGAATACTTTAAAGTCCTTGGTTTCTAGTAATTCATCTTGAAAAATTGCACTTAATGTATTTTGTATGAAGTCCTCTTTTTTAAAGGTGCAAATTACAATCCCCAAGGATGCTTCTCTAGTTTTACTTTGATCAGTTGCTATCCAGGCCCCTTTAAATTCACCCTGTTCACTAGAACAAGTTATTTCAAAATATATTCTGCCCGCTTTTTTACCTTGAAGGAGATTTATTGGGGAGATTTTTACAGGGTTAGAGAAGTGACATTTCTCAAAGATCTCTTCAGAAATTATTTCTTTGTTTTTTTGTCCATCAAATTCTCGGTAAACAGAAACTTTAAAATCGCCTTCAAGTTTCAGCACATAGTAGATAGAGCTAAGAGTTGTATATTGAGTATAAAATCTCTCGTAAAACGAATTAAAGTAAGAATTTGAGGAGACAACACCACCCTGAGATAAAACAACTTTTTTGTCATCTTCCTGGTAGTTTATAGATGCAGATTCATTACACCGTATATATACATCCGAGGCGTCGGCTGATTTTGGTAGCTTAATTCCAGCTAATATATTCATGTAATATCTCCCTCTTCTTGTAGTAGACTTAGTTATTTTATTTGACTGAGGTTAAACACTCTTAGCTTAAGAGTAATTTGTCGATAGGTTCTAGTACCTCCTCCTTTAGACATAACTTTTATCACATTTTTTTAAGTCGTGGATAAAGGGATTGATATCGAAACCCAGCCTCTTCTAGGATTGGATCAACTGATTGGGGAGCGGCAGCAAGCATTGGTGTGGCTGCCAGTTTGATGGTGTCATTAGCATCTGCGTATACGCCAATTCCGATACCCGCCAGTAGAGCAGCACCACGTCCGGAAGCCGCAGCAACTGTAGTAGAATAGAGGGGTATTCTCAATACATCGGTCAGTAATTGTTTCCAAGGCATTTCTGCAGTTCCACCGCCTGCTAAACGCAGTTCTGTCGCTTTAAAACCTGTTGCTTCAAGTGCCTCCAAACCTTGTCGCAAGGCAAAAGCAACTCCCTCTAAAGCCGCCCGCATCAGGTGCGCCTGTGTGTGATGAAGTCCAAGCCCCACCCATGCCCCGCGTATATAGGGATCAAGGTGTGGAGTTCGCTCACCCGTGAGGTACGGCAAAAATGTCAATCCTTCACATCCTGGGGGAACAGAAAACGCTTTAGTATAGACTTCCTGCCAGCTCAAGCCGAGGATACCTCGCACCCACTCAAGCGCTAACCCGGCATTTTGCATTGCTGCAAGGGTGTACCACTGGTTAGGTAGGGCGGTTCGATAGAGATGTGTACGACCATGACGATCGATAATTGGTTGCGATCGAGGTGTAATGATTTGAGCGCCTGTGCCGATCGTTAGTTGAACCAATCCAGGCTCTAGTAGTCCGTTACCAAGTGCCGCCGCTGCGGTATCCGCAGCACCAGCGATAACCGGTAAGCCAACAGGTAAGCCGAGATGCTCTGAAGCAATAGTTGTTAGGTAGCCTGCGATCGCACTAGAGGGGATAATTTTTGGTAACCAATCACCACGTAGATTCAGCGCCCCGATTGCTTCCCCAGCCCAGTTGTCCGACACAACATCGTAAAGCAAAGTACCGCTAGCATCAGATGGTTCTGTTGCGACTTCTCCAGTCAGCCGTAACCGCAGCCAATCTTTTGGCTGAAGTGCCCAACGCGCTTCGGTGTAGACAGTAGCCTCGTGTTCTCGTAGCCACAACAAAGTTGGACCCGCCATTCCAGCCGTAATCGGGTTGCCCAAGCGCTCTAGAATAGCGGCATCGAGCGAATGATAAGTGTTAAGCGTGGCACTAGAGCGACTATCTGCCCAGAGGATAGCAGGACGCAGGGGCTGACCAGACTCCGAAGCTAGGACAACACCGTGCATTTGCCCTGAAAGTGCGATCGCCTGTACCCCATCAGCGCGATCTCCTACTGCCTTCCTAACAGCCGAGGCAACAGCTAACCACCAATCTTCTGGTTCCGACTCAGCCCATCCCGGGTGGGGTGCATGAACAGGATAAGAGCTTGATGCTTCACCTATAGTGGTTCCGTCTGTCGCTAGAAGCAATGCCTTAGCAGAGCCTGTTCCTAAATCTATACCAAGCAGCATTAGGCTAATCCTCAAATCATTCAGTGTCTCAGCAAACGGGCGATCGCTTTTACCAATTCCTCAGGTTCAACAGGCTTGGAGACATGCATCTGAAATCCGGCAGCTAAGGCTTGCTGCTGATTGATCTCTCCAGCATAGGCAGTAAGTGCGATCGCAGGAATCGTGCCTCCCTGTTGGGGTGACCACTTTCTAATTTGCCGAATCAGGGCATAACCATCCATCTCTGGCATCCCAATGTCACATAAGAGTAGATCGGGGACAGATTGATTCAGGAGGGTCAACGCCTGTGCCGCCGAAGCGGCTGTGGCAACTTGTGCGCCTGATTGCATCAGGGTGAATGCTGCCAACTCCCGCATATCTGCATCGTCGTCCACAACCAAGACCTGAACACCTGCTAAGTCTGCCGCACTTTCTGGGTGCCTGTCATCAGAAGAGGGTTCCGGCTCTACGATGTTTAACGGTAGCCGGATGGTAAATGTAGCCCCTAAGTTCTGTCCTAAGCTGTCTGCTTGAACGGTTCCTCCATGCAGTTCGGTAAAATGACGGACGATCGCCAGCCCTAATCCCAATCCGCCGAATTGTCGGGTTATTGTACCATCTTCTTGACGGAAGTAGTCAAACACATGGGGTAAGAAGTCTCGTCTGATGCCTTTTCCAGTATCTTTGACTTGAATCTGAGCATACATATCAACCTGCTCTAGTTGCACCTCGACTCGTCCTCCGGTTGGGGTGAACTTCACAGCGTTGGAGAGGAGGTTCCAGACTACTTGTTGGAGGCGATTGGTATCGCCTGAAACCGTTCCTGAAATAGGATTAAATGTGGTCTGGAGTTGAATGTGTTTGGCTTCGGCTGCCAGTCGTACCGTTTCCCGTGCAGCCTCAATCATTGCCGCTAGATTCACAGGAGCGACGTTTAACGTAATTTTTCCTTGCAGAATGCGCGAGACATCCAACAAGTCCTCAATTAATTGGGCTTGCAGCTTGGCATTGCGTTCGATCGTTTCCAGCGCTTGCTGCGTTTTTGTGCCATCTAATCGCCCAGTTCGTAGCAATTTTGTCCAGCCCAGAATCGGATTGAGGGGCGATCGCAACTCGTGGGACAACACCGCCAAGAATTCGTCTTTAATGCGGTTAGCGGCTTCTGCTTTTGCGCGATCGCGTTGAGCCACCCGGTACAAGCGAGCATTGTCGATCGCCAAGGAAGCACGATGAGCCAATTCCTCTGCCAGTTCCAAATCGGTCGGGGTGTACTGTCGTCCAGATTCGGCTGAAACAAAGGAGATGACCCCTAGAATTCGTGCCTGAGTTCGTAGTGGCACCGTCATTACCGATTGGAATCCAACCTGCCGCAGAATCTCTAAATGCTCTGAGTCACGCGCTGCCTGTACCAACAGTTCATCGGGAATCTCCGACACCAAATCTGGTTGTCCAGTTCGCAATGTGTATGCAGCAGCGCGAGGGTCATCCGGGTTTAGTGGATACTTGTCTCTAATCTGATAAGCCGATTCCAGTTTGGCAGGGTCAATGTGAGCCACTGCAATCTGCTCGATCGCACCATCCTCTTCTATCATGTGAACCGTACACCAGTCCGCTAATTCCGGCACCGTAAGCTGCGCGACTCGCTCTAGAGTCGTTTGATAATCGAGTGAGGATGCAAGCACCGCACTTGCCTCAGACAGAAAGCGTTGGGCAAGCTCTAACCTGACGCGCTCAGTCACATCGACTACATAAACTAAAACCCCTTCAACCTGAGCATTTGAGTTAACAGTCGGAAGATAGTAAACGTTGTAGTAACCGGGACGGCGATCGCTGCGTCCGGGAACATTCACCGCAAAGTTTGGTGAAATAAAGGGATTTCCTGTGGTATATATCTGATGAAAGACTTCAACTAATTTTGGATCGGATTGACCAAAAAGTTGTGAAATGGAATGTCCTAAGTGTTGCTCGCGGGTTAATCCATTAATTTCTGCTAAGGCTTCGTTGATGGCAATAAATCGCTGCTGTGCATCTAACAGGGCAAGTCCAATCGGAGATGTATTAAAAATAGTTGCCAATTGGTGCTGTGCCGCTTCTGCCTCTGAACGGGCAATGCGTTCGCGCTCTAGTAGTTGTTCTCGTTCCTGTTCCGCTTGCTTGCGGTGTGTGATATCAATGACAACTCCGATCGAGTGCTTGGGATGTTCCTGACTATCATAAATAAACTGTCCTCTCGCTTCGACCCAGTGAATGGAGCCATCTGGCCAACGCAGGCGATATTCATGGTGATACTCCTTCTTGTCAGCTATGGCTTGCTGAAATTTCGCCTCAGCTTCTGCTAGGTCATCAGGATGAACCCGACTTGCCCAAACCTTATAGCCGGGTTCGCACTCATTCGGTTTTAGCCCTAGTATCGTGAAGTGACCTTCTGACCAATGCAAGGCATTGGTCAGAAGGTCCCAGCCCCACGTTCCCATGCGTCCGATTTTCACTGCCAGTTGCAGGTGAGCTTCACTTTCTCGCAATTCCTCTTGTGTCCGTGATCGCTCCACGGCTAGCCAGGTTTTTTGAGCAATTCGCTCCATCAGCACCACATCTTCATCGGTCCAGTGGCGAACAGAGACATGGTGCAACACCAACAATGCAACAAATCGCCCTTCTTTCACTAAGGGAACACACAGGAGAGATTTGGTTTGAATTGCGTCAAAGGTAGCAGCCCCCGATCCAGCAGTCCGAGGATCGCGATCGACATCATGTACGACGATAGTTTTGCCCTGCTTTAATTCAGCAATGAGTTCACGACCAAACGAATCCATGTGATGGCTACCCACCACGCTGATGACACCATTGCAATAGTCGCGATCGACGATGACATATTCCTGAGTAGAATCAATTTCAGCGTAGGTACAGCGAGTAACTTGGAAGTGTTGTCCTGTGGCACAAACCACCTGCCACATAATTTCTTTTGGGTCTTGAATGGCACGAATCGCATCATTCAATTCGATTAGGAATTGCTGAATTTCTTCTTTCTGCTGGAGGTTCTTGAGCAGTTGTTCAATTTGTTGCCTTGCCCGCACCTGGGCTGTCACGTCCATGTTATAAATCAACACACCCTGAATGGTTCCCTCAGCATCCCGCCAAGCCGCAAAGATGCAGTGGAAAAATGCTTCTTCCAACACCCCATCGCCGTTCCGATCCCAGTAAGTAGGTGACTCCTCCCGAATAAATGTTTCTCCCGTCCGGTAAACCTGTTCAAACGCTTCAAAGTAAATTTGCCCCTCTATCTCTGGGAAAACATCCCGTATTGATTTCCCCATAAGGTCTGGAGTGCGCCCAGTCCCTTGCAGGTAGGTGGGATTGGCAAATTCATACACAAGATCGGCACCTTTAACAATGGCAATCATGGCAGGCAATTGCATCAGGATGTCATGCAACCGCTGGCGTTCGGTTTCGGCTTCGAGTCGGGCAGCTTGTTCTCGTTTTAAAAGGCGATCGCGTTCTGCTTCGATCTGTTTGCGTTCTGTAATATCAACCGAAACGCCAATCATGCGAACTCCTTGCCCCGTCTCATCCCGATAGACTTGCCCCTGACTGTTGAGCCAGCGCACAACGCCGTCTGGACACATTACCCGATACTCCGGTGCGTAGGGCTGTTCTCCCGCCATTGCCCCTACCGTCGCTTGGAGCACCTGTTGTCGATCGTCTGGATGAATGAGCGCAAAAAACTCTTCTCCCGTCCCTTCATAAAGACCCCAAACGTCTAGAGCATTAGCAGAACACACCACTCGATTGCCCTGCAAATCCATATCCCAGACAACCATCTGAGCCGCTGTCAGTGCCAATCGCAAGCGTTCTTCGCTCTCTCGTAATGCCTGTTCAACTTGTTTGTAATCGGTCACATCACGAGTAATCCCCAGTACCGTTTCTACGGAGCCATCAGGAGCAAATTCAGGGACAATACGCGACTGATACCAGCGAATACCATAAGAAGTCGGAAACTTAAATTCAATCGTCTGTTCGGAGCCCCTTTCAAACACTTGCTGCAAACTGTCATGCCAAACGCGATACATTTCTTCTGGCATTCCTAGCTCGGCATTAGTCTTGCCAAGAAATTGCTCTGATGGAATACCTGTTGCTAGTTCTACAGAAGGGCTGACATAAAGATGGCGAAACTCTGCATCACTTCGGCTAATAATATCCGGGGCATTTTCAGCCAGCATTTTGAACTGTTGCTCTCGCTGCCACAGTTCTAATTCCAAGCGTTTGCGCTCTGTTAGGTCAATTACAAATCCTAGTCCCAAATCATCGGGTGCTCCTAGATAGGCAGTTCCCACCAAGACGGGAACGCGAGTACCGTCTTTACGAATGTATTCTTTCTCAAACGGCGCATGGCGACCAACTTGTTTCATCTGTACCATTGCTTGCTCGTCTAAATGCCGAAACTCCGGTGGAGTAATCTGAAGGAAGTTTACCTCTCCCGATAAAACTTCTTCTCGCGTGTAACCTAAAGTGGCAAGCCAAGCCTCGTTGACTTCCAGAATATTGCCTTGAAAATCGCCAATAATAATGCCAATGAGATTCGCATCAAATAAACTTCGTAGCTGCGATTCATTCTCGCGTAAGGCTTGCTCTACACGTTTGCGTTCGCTCACGTCTTGGAAGACAACAACGGCTGCAACAATCTGCCCCTGGTTATCTAAAATTGGTGCTGAGTTGACGTTTACGAAAATGCACCTACCATCATTTCGATGAATTTCTATCTCTTCGTTGGTAACGACTTCACCTGTTTTTAGCGATCGCACCAATGGATACTCATGAGGCGAATAGAGTTGACCATCTAAGTGAAAGATTTCACTTGGAACAATGGGTGCATAGTCCTCAATCTCAAGCAATTGTTCGTAGCCATACCCAACAATTTGCTTGGTTTGTTCGTTTGCCAGAACTAATTTACCAGATGCCGCATCGGCAATCATGACTCCAGCAGGCATTTGTCGCAAAACGGCTTCAAATCGGGCGCGTTCAATTTCAAGCTCATGCAACAATCGTTCTCGTTCTGCCTCCGCTTGCTTGCGCTCGGTCACATCTCGAAAATAAACCGCTACACCCTCCGCAGAGGGATAGGCATTCGCCTCTAACCAACGCTGAACCGGCTCCCCAAATTCTTCCCAGGAAACAGGAACCTGTTCCATCACTGCCCGATGTAGTTCCCCATAGGCAATTCCACCGACCAACTCAGGAAAAACCTCGTTCCAAACGTGCTTTCCCACTAGCTCTTCTGGCGTTTTGTGCAGGATTTTAGCCGCCGCTTGATTCACGTAGGTGTAACGCCAGTCGCGATCGAAGGCGACAAAAGCATCCGTAATGCTTTCAAGAATCGTTGCTACCTTGCCCTCAGTTTCTTGGGCACAGAACAACTGTTCGCCTTCAAGAGTGCGGGCAAAGCGTTCAATGACTTCAGAGCGAGAAATTCCTCGCCTGTGAGCCTCTTTATCGAGCGATCGCCATGCTGTATTAGTCAGAGATACGCTCACTCGTTGTTTCGTCTCCGAGTTCCAATGGCTAACAAACTTGCCTGTGGCGTCGCGCTTCATGAAGATTCATCCGTCGGCATACACGGTCTTCTCCATTGAACCTGAGTTACTCACTGAGGAGAATCCGCCTTAAGATAGATGCTTTGGTCAGAGGGAAGATAGGAAAGAAGAACCTCAATAAATATTGCGCTGTACAGGCTGCTGAATTTCCCTTGGCACTCGTAGACATAGAGCTGGGCTCGACGGGAGAACCCCACGGCTTTAACGTAGTGCAGCCGTGGCAGTGTCAAATAAGTTCCCTCACCGATGCCGATGGTGCCTACGACAATCGGGCTAGCGTTCCTTTAGCACCAAACTCATGCAAACTACGCAACTGGTCAGCAACAGCCTCAACGAAACGTGGCGACTCTACTAAATCTCCAAAAATTTCAGATAGGCTGAGCAATGGTCTGGGATCTAATTCACTCAAACTGGCGCGTTGAATGAGGATGTCTGCTAATGGGTCATCAATGGGAATAGGTTGCCCTTGTTCATCATGACTATTGATGTATCGACACCAAGCAGCAATCGTCAAACTTAGGTAATCGATCGCACCTTCAAGTTGTAATTTATCGCGGATCGATCCCAAAACAAACTTAGGAATTTTTGCCGATCCACTCAGGCAAAGGCGTGGAAGCTGATCGCGAATTTTGGGATTGGAAAACCGTTCAATTAAAGTTTTTTTATAATCATCTAAATCAATCCCCGGAACGGGTTGGAGCGTTGGTGTCACCTCGTCCATCAACTTAGCGACTGCTTGCTCAAACAAGGGATCAGCCATGACTTCATAAACGTAGGTATAACCTGCCAGAGAGCCAAGATAGCCAATCAGCATATGACTGGCGTTGAGCAGCCGGATTTTCATCATCTCGTAGGGATGAACATCCTTAGTCATCTGTACACCAACAGATTCCCAATCAGGTCTGCCTGCACAAAAGGTATCTTCGATTACCCACTGGATGAAAGGCTCCGTCACGCCTGGAAACGCATCATCAATAGCAAACTGTTCCGCCACCATTTTGATATCTGCTGGGGTTGTCATCGGAGTAATGCGATCGACCATGCAGTTGGGAAACGCAACGTGTTCAGCAATCCAACGTCCTAACTCTGGATCGCGCATTTCGGCAAATGTTGTTAGCATTTTCCGCACCATGTTGCCGTTGCCCTGGATATTGTCGCAGGACAAGACTGTAAACGGTGCCAACCCCTGTTTACGCCGCTTTTCGAGTGCGGCTGTCAAAAAACCGTATGTCCCGATTGGTTGGTCAGGATGTTGCAAATCGTGCTGAATTGTCGGGTGGTTCACATCGAATTCGCCACTTCCTTCAATGTAGTAGTAGCCGCTTTCAGTGATCGTTAGAGTAACAATTCGGCATTTGGGATCTGCTAATGCTTCAATAACTGCTTGACGATTGTCTGGTGCAAACAGGTATCGAGTGATTGAGCCGATGATGCGAGGGTGATCGCGCTCAGGTGATCGCTCAACTAAGGTGTATAAACAATCTTGGGAAAGAAGCGCATTCCGCATCCGCCTGTCATAGTCATAGTCCAGCAATCCCACACCACAGATTCCCCAGTCACTACCAGGATGCTGATGGAAATAATCATCAAGATAGAGTGCTTGGTGCGATTTATGAAATCCACCCACCCCAATATGCACAATTCCATTAGTAATTTGACGGCGATCGTACTTGGGTATGGGAACGTTTCCAGGTAAACGAGACAGGGATGCTTCATTGAGCTTGATTGTTGAGGCTGTGCTGGTATTGCTGTTCATCTTAATTTATGACCTTGTGATGACGGCTTATTATCAGTATTGCAGGATGGGTGAAAAAGGTGGAGTCAATTTTGGCGGCTCTGCATGGCAACTCGATCGCATGACTGATCTCCGATGAAGTTGTCCCCCGAGCTATTCTTGACAAAATTTAATTTTTCACACACCGGGCTAACGGCATCAAGCGATCGCCTGATGGCCCGTGTCCTTACACTGGGGTTGCTGATAATAGACCGATAAGATCGTGCATCCGCTCAATAACTTGGTGGGCACCAGCCGACTGAAGATTATCTGCACGGCTGCTTCGTTCATCCTCGCTTATATGAGTTCCCCCTACATAACCGATAATGTGCCCAATTCCAGCGGCAACGGCAGCCCTTACCCCACTGAGAGAATCTTCAACTGCCACGCAATCCGAAACGTCAGCGTCCAGACACTTGGCTGTATGTAGGTAGATGTCAGGAAGCGGTTTGGGTCGCGCAACGGGGAGAGAGTCGTGAGCGCTAAATACGTGCTCGCTGGGGAAATAGTCGGTCAGGGCAGCAGAAGTCAGGCAAGCACTCAGCCTCTGTAAGCTACTGTTACTCACTAGGGCATATTTGAACCCGTCATCACGCAAGTAAGACAGCACTTCCGGCGTTCCTTGAGTCGCTTTTGCCTCTACCGTAAGCCGTTCAATCGCTCTCTTTTCTTCTTCAGCCACTAGCCTGTCAATATCGCGCTCATTAATAGTGGTAAATGAGTCTGGGTAGAGCTTTTTGAGTATTTCCCTGTAGGGTTTCCCGGCGAAGCTTTTAACAAAGTCCTCAAGCTCATAGTGTTGAGCGCCAGGGAACTCACGAGCCACTTCATTTGTCAGCCTCCATGCGCTCTTAAGTGCTATGGTTTCACTATCAACGACAGTTCCGTCATGATCGAAAAGCACCACCTTATCATGCTGAAGCGCTTTCATTTAAAAGACCTCCCTCACTGTAATTTTTAAGCGTAGTCAATAGTCCGTGGGTCTGGAGATCTCGCAAAGCTTGTTGGCATTCATTATCTACGACCTGTGTCTGTTCGCAATTCTCCAATCCCAGAATCCCACTAATCACTGCGCCTTCTTGAATCGCTGTAATTGCGCTTTGGGTATCCTTGGCATGATAAGGCTGACCAGACTCGCTCGCCTCCTCTCTGACTGCAAGAAGCCACGCTGCAACAGGAAGTATAATCCGCTTCATGCTGACTTTTCGGCTATAGGCATCCTGAAGTATCGGAAATATATACTTGCCTACTTTCCTCGCTGTTTCTGAAGAGATTCTCTCAGTAGTATCGGGAAGATCTTCGTTACTCAGTCTTCGTAACACCTCCTCCATATATTGTTCACACATCTCGCGAGGCACTGGTGTTGCTGCCGCTATATCGTCCATGAGAAGCCGAGTAAACAACTGGAATTCCGGTAGTGCGA
Organism: Microcoleus vaginatus PCC 9802; assembly: GCA_022701275.1. Lineage (NCBI taxonomy): Bacteria > Bacillati > Cyanobacteriota > Cyanophyceae > Oscillatoriales > Microcoleaceae > Microcoleus > Microcoleus vaginatus. Next base: position 6,548,304 of record CP031740.1, on the reverse strand, counting down.
TCGCCTCGTGCATATACTCTATACCTGCTCTTACAGCTAAACAGGCTATGAAGGAGTGTACTGCATTCAAGAATCTCGACTTCATATAGAGGAAGGGAGTGATGTCGCTAGTCATAATCACCCCGGTATCTTCCCACTTGGGTCGATCGCCTGTGAAGTTGTCTTCCACGACAAACTGCCAAAATGGTTCCGTTACAATGGGTGCGCGATCGCGAACTTGCAACAGTCGGCTGGGGTAGTTATAGTCGGATTCTTGCTCTTGAGGCACAATCCTGTCTACAACCGAATTAGGGAACGTGGCGTTATCCCTGATGTATTCTGCAAGCTGAGGATCGATCTCTTCAGCGTAAGCTAGCACTGCTTTTCGCAGGATCTCCCCATTTCTTGGGAGGTTGTCGCAAGAAAGGGTGGTGAACGGGGTCATTGAGCGATCGCGTCGTCGGCGTAGCGCCTCTACGATAAAGCCAATTGCAGTTGTTGGAGTGGAAGGATTTCGCAGATCGTGCGCGATGTCTTCATTCGTTGTGTCGAGATTAAAATTCTTGTCTAGATGGTACCCTCCTTGAGTAATAGTAAGAGTCACCAGATGCACAGACGGAGACGCCATCTTTTCAAGCACATACTCGCACTTGTCTCTACCATTAACTATTTCCCTGATAGAACCTATAACTTCCGCTTCCTCACGATTTTGAGCGCAACTAGAGTGTTTGGTCAAAGTGTAAAGGAATCTCTGCGGTTTCAACCTAGTAATGGTCTGTTGACTCTTGAGGCTAACCCCACAAATCCCCCATTTCTGCTCTTGGAAACCCTTCTGTGCCAGATAGTTATGTATTATGTAGGCGAGATGGCCCCGAAAAAAACGACCAGGCCCGAAATGGACGATTCCAGTATTAAGCGCCCTTCTGTCGTAAGAAGACTGTTCCCTCCACAAACCAGTTACAGTACCGAGGCGAGAACTTGAAGAAACACTGGGCGGTCTGAGTAAGTTAACCATGAGAGTTCTTAGATAATAAGTGGATAATCAGGTAAAAAAGAGTAGGTCAGTCTGGGTATAGCCCCTGACCTACAAGCAGGACAAATATCTTAAAGTGCGAAAATTTTAGGCATACTCTGTAGCATCTACAAGGAAACGTTTAGCCACAGGGTAAGTAGGGTCTGACAGGTAGAACAGAGAAAGAAGAAATCAGGTAAACTTAATTAATTAAGTATCAAATATCAAGTAGTCATTAACCTAAAGTCAGGCACAAGAATACCCCCCATACTGCCACTGTGTTTAGCTTTGGCAAGTGCGTAAGTCGAATGTCTGTCCTATAAGGCGCAAATAGACTGCTTTTAAAGTCTGCCTTTAGATTTCCTGATAACTCTGTACTCTTTGTATGTTATTTACCTTGGTCGCTGCTATCCTCCGTCTTCAGGAGAATCTCCAAAGAACTCTTTAGAGGTACTTATAACAACAGGGTAATTAGGGTCTGACAGGTAGAACAGAGAAAGAAGAAATCAGGTAAACTTAATTAAGTATCAAATAGCAAGTAGTCATTAACCTGAAGTAAGGCACAAGACTAGGCCACATACTGCCACTTTGTTTAGCTTGGACAAGTGGATAAGTCGAATGTCCTTCCTATAAGGCGCTAGACTGCTTTTAAATTATGCCCTTAGATTACCTAATAGCGGTGTACACCTTGTATATTATTGACCTTGGTCGCTGCTATCATCTGTCTTCAGGAGAATATACAAATAATTCTTTAGAGGGACTTATAACCACAATCAAGTGTATACTTCGCTACAACCAGTTAAGTTAGAGTTTGGCGTTTGTGTAGCAAGCGTCCAAAAAACAACGCTTGCCTTGAAAAGTCCTGTCTGTAGCGGCTGGCTGATACAGCATTGCAAGGCCGTTTCAGTCTGTCCATAAATTTTTAAAGTTTCCTCACTCACAACTGGGCTCTGCACTCCTCCTGAGCAAATCCTCCACAGACACCTGACAATCTGGAAATGCCAAAGGTGCGATTATATCCGACTCTGCCAACACAAGCGGGCTAGCATAACACTCTGCCCCTGGCTCCGAAAACACATACAATCGACGGGCATTGATATCTAGAATCCAAATACTCCCTGATTCCTGACCGAGCGATCGCAAGCAGGGGCTTTCAATTCCCTGTTAGTTAAGTTAGATCGCTCCGTAGATGTTGCCCGCGTGGAAGAGTTATCTTGTTTGGACGAACGGCGGGCTGACTTGAATATTTACCGCGCACAATTGAGGCGCATCAAGAGTGAAATCGCTCTACTTTCTTGAGGTAAAAGCTGAGGGCAACAGCTTCTATAAAATTGGAATTACGACTCGACTAATTGAGGAACGGATAGCCGCTGTGCAGCGGGATGTGAGAGTCCATTACTCAGAGGTTGCCATCAACTTGCTGGGATTGTGGGAACACCGAGGGAATGTGGAACTGTACTTCAAACACCGCTACAAAGTGTTTAATTATCGTATCGAGAAACTGACGGAGTATTTCGTGTTTCTCAATGTCAAGCGCACCCTACGGGATTTGTTTGAAATAGAAGCAAAAGTGCGAGCGTGATGTTGAGTTGAATGCGATCGGCTTGTGCTGGGTGATGTTGAGTTGGATGTGCGGGTTCGGGGTGAGTGCGATCGTCAAACAACAACCTAGACGAACGCCACCTCCGATTTCTAATTCAACTTCAGGGAACTGGGGAGCGTTTTTGAATGCGCCCAAAAGAATGGGGACGCTCTCAATCTTCGCTTGTCAGGAAGTACGGTTCTCCACAAAAGTTTTTAGCTTTGAAGCGTTCCTCACTGCATTTCCCTCTCCGTCGTTGTTGAAGTAGACGAACACGCTTCGCCCTTGGCTTTCCCACTCGTGGATGCGATCGGCCCACCAACGCAAATCATCATCCGAGTAGGAGCCGCCGTAGAGATTGTTGGGGTCGGGGCCGTGGAGGCGCACATAGACGAATGATCCCGTTGCGCGCAGGATACAGGGGAGGAGCGCCCCGCTCATCACGCAGTAAGCCGCTCCTTGGCGTTCTAGCAGCGAAAATACCTCTTCTGTGTGCCAGCTTGGGTGTCGAAATTCCACAGCTACTTTGATCCAGGAAGGCACCTGTTCTAGAAAGTAGGCTAGGCGGGCCAAATCGCAGCCGAACTGGGGAGGAAGCTGGACGAGCAGAATACCGAGTCGATCGCCCAGGCATTGAAGTCCGTCACTCATCCGTTCCAACCACTTTTCTGGCGAGTAAAGACGCTTGGAGTGCGTTAGACCGCGGGGCGCTTTTACGGTCATCAAAAATCCTTGGGGGAGGCGCTCTCGCCAGTTAGCAAAGGTAGTGTTTGGTGGCCAGCGGTAGTAGGTGCTATTAACTTCGACGGTTTGATAGTGCTGGGTATAGCAATCGAGCCTAGAGCGAGGCGGTAGCTGGTGGGGATAAAGCACACCTTCCCAATGGTCGTAACTCCAGCCTGAAGTGCCGATGTGAACAATCGAATCGGGGTTCATTATCCCTTCCATGATTCGGATCTGGAAATCGCTACTAAACAAACAAAGTCCGCGCAGGCGGACTAAGAATATGATATTTGAAAACTGGATGCGATTGAATTAGTTGGATCGATCGCTGCTACCTATATCTGTAGCTTTTTCTACTGCTGCCTGTGCCGGCGTAACTGCTTCGCCCACGTTATCTTTTACCGATTCTATAAATCTTTTGGTACTGGGGGCAATGGGTTGGTCGAGATTCAGCTTTTCTCGGATATTGTCAAGTACACCCTTGGCATCCTTCTCTGTATCGCTTGTTGGCTGCCGATCAGGAAGGGCAATTTCGTAAGATTTAGTTTCTGGGGTTAAAGGTGTAGCGATCGCTTGCATTTTGTTGCCCGACAATTCCAATTCGGAACTAAAAATCAGCGCTATTCCTACAGCAAAGATTATTCCTACTCGCAGGCAAATTGTAACTAAGCGCGATGTAAACTTTTTCATTGAAAAACTCTGTTTTTTCTATGACGACTGTAATATACAATAATTGCTGTTGTTGGTTTGCAAATCTATCTAAAGATAGGACTTCGTGTCAATTTATTGCGTTAACGTTCACCTAAATCAACCTCAACAAAAAAGTTTTGGGCGGTGCGGCGCCAACAGGCGATCGATCGCAACTACGAACTCAAGAAAGGTACATTTACTACTTCCCCTGACACCGATCCGACTTGCACTTTCAGTCCTTCGGCGCCGGCTTTTGTGCGGATGTAAGCAAGACCAAAAAAGCCCGATTCAGTTTCCGTAAAACTGGTGAGTTTGCCGACTTTTTCCTCTCCAATAGTGACTGCTGTTCCGGGTTCAACCGCACCGCTCAACTGCACGCCCCAAAGTTGCTGTTTGACTCCTTTGTAGGTGTTCAACCTGGCAATTGTTTCTTGACCGATGTAGCAGCCTTTGTCATAGGTAATAGTATGTAAAAGACGGGCTTCTAAGGGGTTGTAATCATCTGTGAGTTCAAAATCGGGTGCGGGGCGTCCTTGTTCGATTCGCAGTTGTTCCCAAACTCGATCGCCCATCGGTACGGCCCCAGCTTTGAGTAATTCATGCCACAAGCTTGCTGCATCGCTTGCTGGCGCAATTAACGTGTATCCGGGAGTTGCTAAACCGCTACCAACCGCAACTCGGACTTCCCTACCTGCAAAATTTATCAATTTGTGAGTAGCGTAAGGTTGATTTTCTAGTACGGTAACTCCGATTTTTTCTAATAGGTGAGTGCTTTCCGGGCCGAGGAAACTGAAAGCAACAGTTGTATCGGTTAAATCTGTTAACTCGACGCGATCCATTGGGAAAATATAGCGATCGAGCAATTCCAGGAGTTGGCGGCGGCGGTTGGCTGAAACTAGCAGCAGTACGGCATCTTCTGTCGCGTAAGCGGTGGCGAGGTCGATCGTCCGGGCGGTGGATGTGACAAAAACGGTATCGCAACCTTGACCGGGTTTGAGTATATTAAAGTTATTGGTACTTTGATTGTGCAAGAACCGCAGTCGATCGCTGTCTGAGATTTGAATGCGCCCCCAGTGAGTGCGATCGTACAAAGCCACACCTTTTTTAGTTGCTGCGATCGCTTCTGCGTCGTTACCAAAACTCACTGGCACAATTTCTTTGGTTGTTAACTCTGCAAAAGTAGCACCAGCCGCTGCTTGAATGTCGTGCAATTCTTGAATCAGCATAAAATTTTGTTGACTGTTGAGTGTTGAGTGTTGACTGTTGACGGATGACTGTTAACTACTGCTTTCGTGTCAACTGACAACTGACAACTGACTATTTGCCCAAATTGGCGAATATTTCTTGTATTAATTGACTGGCTTTGGCATCAAGACGATTCCAATCTACATCGCCAGTGTCCTCCTCAATCAAGCTAGTGTCAATTACGACTTCCTGACTTTCCATTTGAGTTTGGGCGGGCTGGTAGTTGACAAAGCAGACTCGATAGCAAAGTTCCCAAATATCGACCCATCTTTGCTCGCCTTGAAGCTCTAAAAGTAGTTGATAGCCGGGAATGGGAATCTGCACTTCTTGATAAGTGCCCGTCCAGACTGACTCCTCTAATTGTTTGCGGATGTTGTCGAGCACTCGGATCATCGCTGGCTGCATGAGCAGTTCAGCTTGCTGCCACGCGATCGGGCTGGTTATTTTAGGCTTCATATAGTAGATGGTTCTAAAAAAGAAAATCAATAAATTAATTTTCTAGCATTGGGCGCCAACTTTTGAGACATCCGCCACAGAATGTTAAATTTAGTCGTCACCAAATTCAAAAGTCAGCCGTCAACAGCAAAAGTTAAAGCCGTTCTCGGCTTGACGGCTAAAAACGGCTGAAACTGTTGATATTGAGTTATCGGATGGGTAATGTAGGATTTGAACCTACGGCATCCTGCGTGTAAAGCAGGCGCTCTACCACTGAGCTAATCACCCAATTGCACTCACAGGGATTTATCATATCACAGTAACTCAGAAAGATCAAGTAAAAAAAATCATAAACTTTAAATGCCCTCTGGCCGCACCCACGATCAAATAACCATGTGGAGTTTGCCCTTGGTGGCAGGCCTCACGTTTGGCCAGACTCAGAGCAGCAACCTGACTTTGCTCGTTTCCGGCAGTTTCTTATTCGGCGGGCTGATGTTTGGCCCCGACTTGGATATCTACTCCTGCCAGTATCAGCGCTGGGGATGGTTCAAAGCGATTTGGCTCCCATACCAAAAAAGCCTGCGCCACCGCTCTTTTTTGTCCCACGGCCCTCTGATCGGCACTGCTTTGCGAATCTTGTACCTCGCTATCTGGATCGCGGTTCTCGGAATGTTGGGATTGGCAATTGCCGAAAAAGTCGGGAACTTAGGCGGGAATTGGCAGGATGTGGTTTTGAGTTATGGGCGATCGATCTGGGAACACCACATCGAAATTTTAGCCGTTTACATCGGTCTAGAATTGGGCGCTATGAGCCACTATCTGAGCGATTGGGGCGGCTCGGCTTACAAAAGATTCAAAAAGAAAGGATTGAGCGGGTTGCGCCCTCCTAAGACAATTAAGAGGCCCAAAATCAAAGCTCCCACTCGCACATCTAGCAAATCCATAGCAGAAGGAAGAAGGAAGAAGGAAGAAGGAAGAAGGAAGAAGTAAGAAGGAAGAAGTAAGAAGGAAGAAGTAATAAAATTAATGGTTGGAACCCTTAACAACGTTATAACCGTCTTGGCGGTTGATATAAAAGGTAAATTATTATGTCTAATTCTGAAAGTCGATCGCTCACAGCACTCAAAGAACTTATAGAAGTTGTGGCTAAATTGCGATCGCCAGACGGCGGATGTCCTTGGGATTTAGCCCAAACTCCCCAAACTCTAGTTCCTCACATCATCGAAGAAGCTTATGAAACCGCCGATGCGATTCGCAAAGGAGATAAAGATGCGATCGTCGAAGAATTGGGCGACTTACTGTTACAGGTAATTCTGCAAGCTCAAATTGCCAGCGAATCCAATCAGTTTACCTTCGACGAAATCGCTGCGGGGATTACAGAAAAACTCATTCGGCGACATCCCCACGTCTTCGGCGATGTCGAACTCAACAGCGTCGATGAAGTCAACGAAAACTGGGAAAAAATCAAAGCTGCTGAAAAAGGCACGACTTCGGACAAGCCGCCAACTTTAGCCTCGAAAATGAGCCGTTATGCCAGCACTTTGCCGCCGATAACCGCCGGAATGAAAATCTCTCAAAAAGCTGCGGAAGTGAGTTTTGATTGGGAGAATGTAGACGGCGTTTGGGATAAATTTCACGAAGAAATGGCAGAATTTGAACACGCTCTCAAACACGAGGATAAAGCAGCGCAGCAGTCAGAATTGGGAGATATTATGTTTGTGTTGATTCAATTAGCTCGCTGGTACGATTTAGAGCCGTCGGCTGCTTTGCAGGGAACAAATGATCGCTTCGTGCAGCGGTTTGCGAAGGTAGAGGCTGCGTGCGATCGACCTTTGTCGGATTATGCCCCAGAAGAGTTAGAATCTCTGTGGCAGCAAGCTAAAGCTTTAATTGCTAAACAAAAGGGCGATCGGTAATAACTCACTCCTGAGCAATATTGTTAAGAACAGGCAAGATGCCTGTTCCACAACAACTCAATATTCCTCTTGTGGGGTGGGCTTCTAGCCCGCACTTATGGTTAAGAACAGGCAAGATGCCTGTTCCACAACAACTCAATATTTTGCTTGTGGGGTGGGCTTCTAGCCCCCACTATTGTTAAGAACAGGCAAGATGCCTGTTCCACAACAACTCAATATTTTGCTTGTGGGGTGGGCTTCTAGCCCGCCCAAAAAAAGCTGATTAACAATACTGCCAGAGGTCAGCAATCAACTACTCGTAAAGCTTCGCGTCATTGTACGGCGGATGTTCGCACGCGATATATAAAGCATTTGTCGGTTCCAGAGCCTCTCCTGTCACCGGGTCGATCGGCTTGAGCACAAAGCATAACAGAGAGAGCGATCGCCAATCCAAACTTTCTAACTTCCCGCGTTCGTAGCGACTAACAGTAGCATTACTAATACCGACATCTTTTGGCACAGGATCTCCGGCTGTCCGAAACAGAGCGGCCTCGTATTCTTTTGTGACCATTTCTGTTTCAATAATTGACCAGCCCCGAATCTCTCTAGCTGCTTTCAGAAGTTTGCCCAATCTACCGCGTCCCGTATCCGTAAATCGCACAGGGCGCAGTTTTTCCTGATCGACGACAGCCTTAAAGTCAAGAAATCCCGGCATTTTACAGATCCAATTTAACTCTTAAGCTAGCTGTACTTTTGCCTTGCTCAAGGCAGCACACAGGGGTTGAGCATTACACATTTAGAAACATTACTGCAACTTCTCTGCATTCGTGTAGAATGATATGATATAGTAAGATCCAAAGACGAACACCTACTAACTCACCCAAGTTCAGGAGTGACTCAGCCATGACAGCACTGTTTCGCCGCATCCAACCCTCGAAAAAGCTCCGCATCACCGTCAGGTTGATCGCCCAACTGCTCAAAATCAGCCAAAATCAAATTAAGCGAATCGAATCCTGGGTTTTCGTGGTTTTCGTGCACCGGCGGGACAGAGGCGGACAATTTATCTCGTACCGCAGCCTGGAAGAATGGCAAAATGCGATCGCCCATCATATCCAAACCTGCCCCAGCCTTTCCGAACTCTCGCAGCTCAAAACATCCATTCACTACGACAGCCGGAAATTCAAAAAACAATCTCTCCCAAAAACACTTGACTTTTTCAATCAAATGTACATAGAAAGACAAGACGAACTCAACATCTGGGAAAGCTTAAACTGCATTGCTTCCTAGCAAAAATGAGGCAGATTTGCTTGCCAAAAACAGAAGCGAAACATTTGCGAGCAATTGCGAGATAAAATCACCCCAAAAATCACCCGCGAATGCTCCGCCACATTCATGAAAGCAATCACCAAAGCAATTAAGACATTGCTTGAGCGATATAATCAAAATAAGGAGCTGCTTCCTTAGCATCCTCCTGATTGAGCAAAGCCAAAGAAGCTTCCTTCAAACAGCGGATAGCTTCGACCATGCCAGGAACTGGAACGCCGAGAGAATTATACATTTCCCGAACGCCAATCAAACCGATGCTTTCGATCGGCTCTTTGTCACCCGCCAAGATACCGTAGGTAATCAGGCGCAAGTACCAGCCGTAGTCGCGCAGACACAAAGCCCGTTCGCGCTGGCCGTAAGCATTGCCACCAGGAGAGATAAAATCAGGTCGTTTTTTCCAGAGTTTTTTACTAGCTTCTTCAACAATTTTTCTCTCACTGTCAGACAGCGCAGTAGCAATACGCACCCGCTGTTCTCCGGTTTTTAAAAAATCTTTGATGCTTTGAAGTTCGCCGGTACTGGGATAGCGAAGTTCGTCGTCGGCTTGGAGAATTAGTTGGCTAACTACGCTCATTGTTATTCAAAAGAATTGAGGATATTTGAGAGTAAGATTAATTGACATTCTCATCCCTTAAAGATGAGATTTTTGGTGGGGCGATTTACTTTGCTTCTAACATTTATCAACATTAGAAGTAGCGGGTAAATCTCCACAAACGTTATGCTTGATGTTCAAGCCAGTTTCCCTGTGTTCCAGGGTACTGCGGGAAAAACTCAAAAACTGCGAGTGAAAGTTTTGATGTCGGCAGACACTTTGACTGTTTAACGAGTTTTTGCTAGCTCGCCCCAACAGCAGATCGCACAGGCACGGGTAGGGGCAACTCGCGACAGGCTTGACTTGCAGGTTGAAGCTTGGCTTTAGCAGCAAGACGTTCAGCAGCAGGAAGACAGCCTGCAATTGAGCTTGAGTGCGATGGCTTACGCCCCGCTTCGCTACGACTTATCTCAGGAAAGAGAGAGCGATATTGCATTACCATATTAAATCCTACCACGACTACTTGTGACCAAATCTAAATTCCCGACCCCAAACTCGACGAAATTGGCAAACCCTTGCCAGCAAGGTCAACTGATTGAGATAGAGATTACTGACTTGACAGACACCGGCGACGGAGTTGGTCGTTTTGGTGAGTTAGTAGTGTTTGTGCCCGATACCGTGACGGGCGATCGAGTCCTTGTCCGCCTCGTGCAAGTCAAATCCACCTATGCTACAGGCAAGCTGGACACACTTCTCGAAGCATCCGAACACCGCATCCGAGCTAACTGCATTGTCGCCGACAAGTGCGGCGGCTGTCAGTGGCAGCACGTAGATTATCAATATCAGCTTGCAGCCAAGCAAAATCAAATCATTCAAGCCTTAGAACGGATTGGCGGATTTAGCAATCCGCAAGTTGATGAAATTTTAACGGGAAAAATTGAGGGATTTTCCCAATTTTTGGGATACCGCAACAAAGCGACTTATCCGGTGGCAATATCTGCGACAGGTCAAGTCCAAGCAGGTTACTATCAAAAAAGCACTCACAAATTAGTCAATCTCAATCAGTGTCCGGTGCAAGACCCGCGCCTCAATCCTTTGTTAAAAGAAGTCAAAGAAGACATCCACTGGCGGGATTGGCAAGTCTACGACGAAAAGAAACATACAGGAGAATTGCGTCACTTGTCCTTGCGGATCGGACGGCGCACCGGCGAGATGCTGCTAACTTTAATAGTTCGCACTGGAGACTTGCCCGGAATCGAAGAGCAAGCATCAGAGTGGCTGAAACAATATCCTCAACTGGCAGGGGTTTGTTTGAATATAAATCCCGCTCAAACTAATGTGATTTTTGGTACAGAAACTCGCTGCATTGCGGGTCGTTCTTATCTGCGAGAAAGCTTTGCTGGTTTGAAATTTCAGCTAAGAGCCGATACTTTTTTCCAGGTAAATACAGAGGCTGCTGAAGCATTGTTAGAGGTGATGGTAGGGGAATTGAATTTGCAGGGAAACGAGATTTTGGTTGACGCTTTTTGCGGAATTGGTACTTTTACTTTACCCCTGGCAAAACAAGTAAAAATAGCCATAGGTTTAGAAGTGCAACCGGCGGCGATCGAACAAGCCAGATTAAATGGTGAGTTAAATGACGTGAGAAATGTCGAGTTTCAGGCCGGAACAGTAGAGAGTTTGCTGCCTTCCTTGGGATTGACACCGGATATTGTGCTGCTAGATCCGCCCAGGAAAGGGTGCGATCGCGCGGTTTTGGAAGCTATCAAGGAAATCAAACCAAATCGCATTGTTTATGTTAGCTGCAAGCCTGCTACTTTGGCTCGCGACCTGAAGATTTTGTGCGAAAATGGGGATTATAAGTTAGCGCGAGTGCAGCCGGCGGATTTCTTTCCTCAGACTTCTCATGTTGAGTGTGCGGCGTTTTTGGTGAGGTGAATGAAAGGGCGATCGAGCTACTAGACTTAGTGCATAAATCTTTGATTGATAGGGAAACCGCAGATGCACCGCAGATAATTTAAAGATTTTTTGCGAATGTATGCAAGTTAAGCCGAGTGAGTAAGTGAGTACAAAAGATATAAGCTGGAGGGGGAGTTCGGTAACTGAAGCAGCGTTTGCTATCTTAGAATACGGGTTTCAAACTCTCGGACTCGATCGCATTGTAGCGCTTTCTAAATCTGAAAATATTGCTTCGCCGCGCGTGATGCCAAAAGTGGGAATCTAGTACAAACAGAAGGTCGATTGCTGGGGTGCCAACTAGATCCAGCCCGGGCGGAATCGGGGGGAGTCCAGAAGTATAGAATAGAGGTTGCGGAACCGGCACACCGCCCGATCGCTCGCCCCCAGCAATTTGTTACCCTAAAAATAGAATCTCCCCTCCCTCAACTCCCTCCCATGAACAACGCTTCTCCCCTGATTCAAACGATAACTCCAGAACGCTGGGCCGGGTTTAGTATGGACTTTATAGGGGCGGGTTACACGGGTTTGTTGGTCAAAAACGGCCGCGCCGTGCGTACCCTGAAATCCGGGCGGCATTTCAGCTTCGCCCTTCCCCTGCTGGAACAGTCTCAAATTGTCCTCGTAGACACCAAACTCCGCAATTTGGATGTACAGTCGCACGGAGATTTTTTATCTAAGGATCGATTTTTAATTGATGCCACCCTGACTGTTATTTATCAAGTGATAGATCCGAAACGAGTAGCTTTGGAATTGTCCGATCCTCTAGCTGTTTTAGCAAGTGCAGTTAAGGATTGTATGGGATTAGCGATCGGGCAAATACCCCTACAACAGCTTATCAGTCAAGGACGGCTGTTGCTGCGCCAAAATTTGCTCGATCGCATCCAAGATTTTTATACTCTGGGTTTTAACTTAGAAGACGTGCGAATTGGCGATGTCAGCTTTCCCGAAACCAACGGAGTTATTCGCCAAGTTGAGGGAATGAGTGCCCGACAGGAAGCAGAAAATGCCGCCGCCCTGCAAATGAGAATTGCCGAAGCAGGCCGTCCGATTGTTCCTCAATCTCCCGTACAGCAGTTAAACTTAATTTCAGGTAATTCTCCTGCGAGTCTTCCAGCTTCTGACACAGCAGCAGGGTTCGATCGAGATTTACAACGACTGACAGACCAACTTGCTCAAAACAGTCTCCCTCCTGGGAGAAATCCTCCTCAACTTGCACCAACGGTACTCGCAAGCAGCGATCGCAAAACAACCGCATATTTAATCTACAAACTTTCTGGAGAGGCGATCGCCCTAACAGCCAATCCCTTTACAATTGGACGCGAACCAACCAACACTTTAGTATTACAAGATCCGCAAAGTTCGCGCTACCACGCTCAAATCCGCCGCGCCACTGACGAACTTGGCAAACAGCGGTATCAGCTTGTCGATAGCGGCAGTTCCAACGGCACTTTTGTGGGTGGGCAGAGGCTGGCTGCTAACGAGCCTTTTTGGCTGCCAAATGGCTGCGAAATTGCGATCGGCGACCAAAAATGGATCTTTCAAAATTCGTGAGTGAGAGAGATGAAGATTTGTTTAAACAGCAGATAAACACACATAAATTCCATCGGCGTTCATCTGTGTTTATCTACTGACATCTGCGGTTAAAAAATCCCAATCCAAGTAACTTGCTTTAATCACAATATACAAGTAATAGATTCCGAATCTACCGTCAACAATATGAATATTTTTTTAAACCGCAGATAAACGCAGATAAACACAGATTAATTCCATCGCCTTTCATCTTTCAGGTTTCCGTAGGGGCATTGTCAAGAGTCCCCGCCCTGTCAACACAGCTTGACAACTTCTCCCTCCCCAATTCCCTATACTCCCAGGTAGAAGTCTCTTGCCAACCCTAGGGGGGATATCTCCACAAGCATTTCGAGCGAC